>CAZLQJ010000001.1:0-113653 GCA_964561705.1 uncultured Lachnoclostridium sp.
CCATGATAATGATCTTGTCATAGCGAAGCTTCGTAATATCAAAATCATTGCCGTATCCTTCTGAAAATCCACAGCCAAATGCATTGATCATGGTTTTGATTTCTGCATTGGCTAGCACTTTATCGATGCTTGCTTTTTCTACATTTAAAATTTTTCCACGAATTGGCAGGATTGCCTGATAATTACGGTCTCTGGCAGTTTTTGCAGAACCTCCCGCAGAATCCCCTTCCACGATAAAAATTTCACATTTGGACGGATCCCTGCTCTCGCAATTCGCCAGCTTTCCGTTAGAATCAAAGGAATATTTCTGTTTCGTCAAAAGATTGGTTTTTGCCCGTTCTTCACTCTTTCGGATCTTTGCAGCTTTTTCCGCACAACTTAAAATACTTTTTAAAATTTCTAAATTTCTGTCAAAAAATCGAGGAAGTTCATCTGCAGCTACTTTCGCCGTTGCCTTGGAAGCATCCTGATTGTCCAGTTTTGTCTTCGTCTGTCCTTCAAAACGTGGTGCCGGATGTTTGATAGAGATCACTGCAGTCATTCCATTACGGATATCTGCTCCCGTAAAGTTCGCATCTTTTTCCTTTAAAACACCAATTTCTCTGGCATAACTGTTCATAATGGTAGTAAATGCGGTCTTAAATCCAGTCAGATGCGTTCCCCCTTCTGCATTGTAGATATTGTTGCAAAATCCCAATACATTTTCATGAAACTCATTCACATACTGAAAGGCTCCTTCCACGGTGATTCCCTCAGATTCGCCTTTAAAATAGATCACTTCATGCAGCGGTTCACTTTTTTTGTTGATATCCTTTACAAAACCAATGATCCCGTCCGGCTCGTGAAATTCCAGATGATTGACTTCTGCACCTCTCCGGTCCTCAAAAATAATGGTTAATTCCGGATTCAAATAAGCAGTCTCATGGAGACGGCTGATCACTTCGTCCTCTTTAAATTTTGTCTTTTCAAAAATTTCCGGATCCGGCAGGAAATTCACCTTGGTTCCTGTTTTTCTGGTCTTTCCAAGGATCGGAAGCAGACCATTTTCCAGTTCCAGAACCGGAACTCCTTTCTCATAGCGGTCATGATGGATCGCACCTTCTCTGCTGATCTGCACATCCATATAGGTGGACAATGCATTCACCACAGAGGAACCTACCCCGTGAAGTCCTCCACTGGTCTTATAAACAGAATCGTCGAATTTACCGCCGGCATGCAAAGTCGTAAATACCAGTCTGGCTGCAGACATTCCTTTCTCATGCATTCCTACCGGAATTCCACGCCCATCATCATTGACCGTACAGGAGCCATCTTTTTCCAGATATACCTCGATCGTTTTGCAAAATCCAGCCAGATGCTCATCCACTGCATTATCCACGATTTCATAGATCAGATGGTTCAGCCCCTTTCTGGATACACTTCCGATATACATTCCCGGACGTTTTCTAACAGCCTCCAGGCCTTCCAATACGGAAATACTTCCGGCATCATAGGTCGGTTTCTTTGCCATGTTTCCTCTCCTTTTCTATCAAATTGTTACAAGTATTTTCTAATTTCTAATTTATATGCACATATAAAAACAGCCACCCTCTTAACGAGGATGGCCTAAACCACGCCTTTTTTCTACAGCACTCATTTTATTACAAATACCAAAGATTTGCAAGTAGGAAATGTTCGCGGCATTTTTCTATTAAATTGTTCGCACTTTCAGCACACCGTCGATTTTTCCAAGACTTTCAATCGCTTCTGCTGTCAGTTCCTTCGAAAGATCAAACATGGAATATGCATAATCACCACGACTGGCATTGGTCATATGTTCAATGTTAATGTCTTCTTCCGTGAAAATATCCATAAACTGATTCAACATATTTTTTACATTTTTGTGACAAATGGAAATTCGTGGAAATTCTCCGGCAGTCCCCATATCACAGTTTGGATAATTTACAGAATTTACAATATTTCCGTTTTCCAGGAAGTTTCTGATCTCATTTGCCGCCATTGCCGCACAATTATCTTCCGCTTCTTCTGTGGAGGCTCCCAAATGCGGGGTAACGATCGCATTCTTTTCCCCTGCAACTGTGGTATTTGGGAAATCCGTAACATAACGTTTTACTTTTCCATCCTTTAAAGCTGCGATCATTGCCTTTTCATCCACCAGAAGATCTCTGGCAAAATTCAACACGACCACGCCATCTTTCATTTTGCTGATCGCATCTTCGTTGATCATGTTTTTTGTACTATCAAGAAGCGGTACATGGATGGTAATGAAATCACACTGTTTGTAGATTTCTTCCACATCCTTAATATGATTGATATGTCTTGAAAGACTCCATGCAGCCTTTACAGAAACATACGGATCATATCCGTAAACTTCCATTCCCAGATTGACTGCCGTATTCGCAACCTGAACACCAATTGCGCCCAGACCGATTACGCCCAGCTTTTTCCCATAAAGTTCATGACCGGCAAAACGTTTCTTTTCTTTTTCCGTTAATTTTGCAATGTCCTCGTTCATTCGTTCGGACTGTACCCAGTTTGCACCGCCGATAATATCACGGGATGCCAGGAACATTCCAGCGATCACCAATTCTTTTACTGCATTTGCATTTGCGCCCGGCGTATTAAATACGACAATTCCATGATCTGCACATTTCGTCAACGGAATATTGTTCACGCCCGCACCTGCTCTTGCAATTACCTTTACATTTTTTCCCAATTCCAGTTCATGCATTGCTGCGCTTCGTACCAGCACGGCATCTGCTTCTTCCAATGTCTCTGCTTTTACATAATTTTCATCAAAAACTTCTAATCCGGCATCAGAAATGGCATTTAAACAATGATAACGATACATTTTAAACATTCTCCTCTTCAAATTTTTTCATAAATTCTACAAGTGCTTTTACGCCTTCCAACGGCATCGCATTGTAAATGCTGGCGCGCATTCCGCCGACACTTCTGTGACCTTTTAAGTTTTCAAATCCTGCCGCTTTTGCTTCTTTTACGAATTTCGCATCCAGCTCTTTATTCCCTGTTACAAACGGCACATTCATCAAAGAACGGTCTTCTTTTCGTACAGTTCCCTTAAAAAGCTTACTTTCGTCAAGGAAATCGTAAAGTACCTTTGCTTTTTCTTCATTACGCTGCTTCATCACCTCTAAGCCGCCCATTTTTTTCAGCCAACGGAACACTTTTCCGCAGACATAAATATTAAAGCAGTTCGGTGTATTATACATAGATCCATTGTCTGCATGAGTCTTATATTTCATCATCGTAGGCGTTCCTTCCAGAACATCGTCTGTGATCAGATCTTCACGTACAATGGCAATGACCATCCCTGCAGGTCCTACGTTTTTCTGTACGCCACCATAAATGATGCCATATTTTGATACATCTACCGGCTCTGACAAAAAGCAGGAAGACACATCAGATACCAGAAGTTTTCCTTTGGTATTTGGTAATGTTTTAAACTTTGTACCGTAAATGGTATTGTTTTCGCAGATGTATACATAATCTGCATTTTCACTGATTGGGAGATCTGAGCAATCCGGTATGTAGGAGAATGTTTCATCTTCAGATGTGGCAATCTTATTTGCTGTGCCGTATTTTTTCGCTTCTTCGTATGCTTTTTTTGCCCACTGACCCGTTACGATAAAATCTGCAACCTTATTTTTCATCAGATTCATCGGGATCATTGCAAACTGCAGGGAAGCTCCACCCTGTAAAAACAGCACCTTATAATTGTCCGGAATGTTCATCAATTCTCTAAGATCTTTTTCCGCCTCATCAATGATTGCCTGAAACGCCGGACTTCTATGACTCATTTCAAGGACAGACATCCCTGTTCCATTGCAATCCAACATCTCTGCTGCAACTTCTTTCAATACCTCTTCCGGTAATACTGCCGGACCTGCGCTAAAATTATACACTCTGCTCATTTTTCCACATCTCCTCTATTACACTCTATGAAATTTATTTTTCCATCAGATCTTCCGCATCAAACGCCTCAACGATCGGTGCTCCTGCAGGTACCATTGGGAATACCTTGTCATCACTGTCGATGACACATTCGATCACGACCGGTCTTCCTGCATTCATTGCCTGCTCTAAAGCTGCTGAAAATTCTTCCTTCTTTGTAACGCGAATACCCATGCAGCCCAATCCTTCTGCTACCTTTACAAAATCCACACCATCATTCAAAACTGTCTGTGAATAACGTTTTTCATAAAACAGGGTCTGCCACTGGCGTACCATTCCAAGAACATGATTGTTGATCACCACCTGAATGATCGGAATATTATATCTGGAAGCTGTCGCAAGCTCATTTAAATTCATACGGAAACATCCGTCACCGCCGATATTGATCACCGTCTTATCCGGGCATGCAACCTTGGCACCAATACAGGCACCCAGACCATAACCCATGGTTCCGAGGCCTCCGGAAGTCAGCAGTGTGTGCGGTTTGGTATATTTATAATACTGTGCTGCCCACATCTGATGCTGTCCTACATCTGTTGAAATGATCGCCTCTCCCTTTGTCAGGCGGTAAATTTCTTCGATGATATAAGGTCCTGTCAGACCGGTCTGATCATAAGTTAACGGGTATTTTTCTTTTAACTGTTCAATTTCTTCGTTCCACTGATCTTTTGCGCGTTCCTCAATCTTTGGAAGGAGACGTTTTAACACTTCTTTCACATCACCGATCACCGGCTGGTCGATCATGATATTTTTGTTGATTTCCGCAGCATCAATGTCAATCTGTACGATTTTCGCATCAGGAACAAATTTTTTCGCATTTCCGATCACACGGTCACTGAATCTGGCACCAATCACCACTACCACATCTGCTTTGTGGATGCCGAAATTGGCAATTTTGGTACCATGCATCCCGATCATACCAGTATAGAGTTCATCTGTTCCCGGAAAAGCGCCTTTTCCCATCAAAGAATCAGTCACCGGTGCATTTAACCGGTGTGCTAATTCGATCAATTCTTCTGACGCTTCAGAGATCACTGCACCGCCGCCTACCAAAAGATAAGGACGTTTTGCTGCATTCATGATTTTTGCTGCGTTTTCCAACGCTTCTTCTTTGATTGTTTCTGTAACTCTCTGGATTTTTTCCGGTACGACTTTGGTAAATTCGCACTGATTTGCAGTCGCATCTTTGGTAATATCAATCAAAACCGGACCCGGCCGACCTGTCTGAGCGATTTTAAAAGCTCTTCGGATCGTTTCAGCCAATTCATTGACATCTCTTACGATAAAGTTATGTTTTGTGATCGGCATGGTAACACCGGCAATATCAATTTCCTGAAAACTGTCCTTTCCAAGTAAGGATTTGGCAACATTACAGGTAATCGCTACCATTGGAACCGAATCCATGTATGCCGTTGCAATTCCCGTCACAAGATTGGTTGCGCCAGGACCACTTGTTGCAAAACAGACACCTACTTTTCCGGTTGCTCTCGCATAACCGTCTGCTGCATGGGCTGCTCCCTGCTCATGGGAAGTCAGAATATGGGTAAGTTCATCACTATGTTTATATAATTCGTCGTAAATATTTAATATGGTACCTCCCGGATAACCGAAAATGGTATCAACACCTTGCTCTTTTAAACATTCAATTACAATTTGTGCACCTGTCATTAACATAAGTTTTCCACCTTCGTAATTATTTTTCTAAGATTGCACCTCTGTTTCCTGAGGTAACCATTTTTGCATAACGTGCAAGATAGCCTGTGGTAACTTTCGGTTCTCTTGGCTGCCATTTTGCACGGCGGGCTTCTAATTCTTCATCAGAAACAGCCAGTTCCAATTTGTTTTCCGGAATATTGATCTTGATCAGATCTCCTTCTTCTACCAATGCGATCGGTCCGCCAACTGCTGCTTCCGGTGAAACATGACCAATGGATGCGCCACGGCTGGCACCGCTGAAACGGCCGTCCGTGATCAATGCTACCGTAGAACCAAGTCCCATCCCTGCGATCGCTGAGGTTGGATTTAACATTTCTCTCATTCCAGGACCTCCTTTTGGACCTTCATATCGGATCACGACCACATCTCCTGCTACGATTTTTCCTCCTTTGATCGCATCAATGGCATCTTCCTCACAGTCAAAGACTCTTGCTGGACCTTCATGAACCATCATTTCCGGAACAACCGCCGAACGCTTTACAACTCCTGTATCCGGTGCAAGATTTCCTTTTAATACAGCAATTCCGCCTGTTTCACTATATGGATTTTCCACAGGTCTGATTACAGAAGGATCTTTATTTACACATCCTTCAATATTCTCTCCTACGGTTTTTCCTGTTGCTGTTATGATATCTGTATATAATAAGCCTTTTTTATTCAATTCGTTCATCACTGCATAAACACCGCCGGCTTCATTCAGATCTTCCATATAAGTAGGACCTGCCGGTGCCAGATGACAAAGATTTGGTGTTTTTGCACTGACTTCATTCGCAATTTCCATATTTAATTCTACACCGGCTTCATGTGCAATTGCCGGAAGATGAAGCATACTATTGGTCGAGCATCCCAGTGCCATATCCACGGTCAATGCATTCATAAATGCTTTTTCTGTCATAATGTCACGAGGACGGATATTTTTTTCAAGAAGCTCCATCACTTTCATACCTGCATGTTTGGCAAGTTTGATTCTTTCGGAGTACACCGCCGGAATCGTACCATTTCCCCGAAGTCCCATTCCTAAAGCCTCTGTCAGACAGTTCATACTGTTTGCAGTATACATGCCGGAGCAGGAACCGCAGGTTGGACAGACATTACATTCAAATTCTTTTACATCTTCTTCCGTCATCGTACCTGCCGCATAGGAACCTACCGCTTCAAACATGCTGGAAAGGCTTCTCTTCTGCCCTTTCACATGTCCTGCAAGCATTGGACCTCCACTGACAAATACCGTTGGCACATTGACTCTGGCTGCTGCCATCAAAAGTCCCGGTACATTTTTATCACAGTTTGGCACCATGACCAGCGCATCAAACTGATGTGCCATTGCCATACATTCTGTAGAATCTGCGATCAGATCCCTGGTTACCAGAGAATATTTCATCCCCGTATGTCCCATTGCAATTCCATCGCAAACTGCAATCGCCGGGAATACAATCGGTGTACCGCCAGCCATGGCAACGCCAACTCTGACTGCCTCTACAATCTTATCAATATTCATATGTCCCGGTACGATTTCATTATAGGAACTGACAATTCCAACCAATGGTTTGCTAAGTTCTTCTTCTGTCAATCCCAATGCATTAAATAAACTTCTGTGAGGTGCCTGCTGCATCCCAACCTTTACTGCATCACTTCTCATTATCCTATATCCCCTTTTACTGTATTCTCTCGGCGATCAGATCACCCATCTTTGCTGTTCCTACCAAAGTACAACCTTCCGAGTAAATGTCACCTGTACGATATCCGTCTTTTAATACCTGTTCCACAGCCTTTTCAATCGCATCTGCTTCCTTGTCAAGATCAAAAGTGAATTTCAGCATCATGGCTGCCGAAAGCACTGTTGCGATTGGATTTGCCTTATCCTGACCTGCAATATCCGGTGCTGATCCATGACTTGGCTCATAAAGACCGAATTTTGTATCATTCAAACTTGCCGAAGAAAGCATTCCAATCGATCCTGTTACCATACTTGCTTCATCCGATAAAATATCTCCAAACATATTTTCCGTCAGGATCACATCAAACTGTGCCGGATCTTTTACCAGCTGCATTGCACAATTGTCAACCAGCATATGTTCCAGTGTGACATCCGGATAATCTTTGGCAACTTCTTCTACGATCTTTCTCCAAAGTCTTGAAGAATCAAGTACATTGGCTTTATCAACGGAAGTCACTTTTTTGCGTCTCTTTCTGGCAATCTCAAATCCTCGTTTTGCAATCCTTCTGATCTCATTTTCATTGTATGTCAGGGTATCTACTGCTGTCATCACACCGTCCACTGGTTCTGTTTTCCGTTCCCCAAAATACAGACCGCCTGTCAGTTCTCTCATGATCATCATATCGAAGCCATCTCCGATCACTTCATCTCTCAGCGGGCATGCTGCTTTAAGTTCTTTATAAAGATAGGCCGGTCTTAGATTTGCGAATAGGTTTAAGGACTTTCTGATTTTTAAAAGTCCTGCTTCCGGTCTTTTTTCCGGTGGCAATTTGTACCATGGCGAAGTATTGGTATCCCCGCCAATGGATCCCATCAGGACTGCATCGCTTGCTTTTGCTGTTTCGATTGCCTCATCCGTCAAAGGAATTCCATGCACATCAATGGATGCGCCACCCATCAAAACTTCTGTATAATTGAATGTATGACCATATTTTTCTGCCACGACATCCAGCACTTTTTTTGCTTCCCGTACGATCTCAGGACCAATACCGTCCCCCGAAATCACTGCAATCTTACACTCCATTTTTCCATCTCCTCGCAATCTTGTTTTCTCTATCCATGAAAGAAAAAATTATATTATACCTAATATAGCTCATTCACTTTAATATTGCAACCCCCTAAAGTTTTTTGTTATTTTTTTAACAATATTTTATAAAAAAAGAAGAAGAGACCATCTCTTCTCCTTCCTCTGATTATTCTGCTTTTTCAACCTGTGCGATTGCTTCTTTTTTCATTGGAATACGGCAATTTTTGTTATTACCAAATTCTACGATCACATCTTCTTCTGTAAGATCGATCACGATTCCATAAAATCCGCTGGTTGTAACGATTGCATCGCCTACTGCCATATCTGCCAGCATTGCTTCCACTCTCTTCTGTTCTTTTTTCTGTGGTCTGATAGCAATGAAGTACATAAACGCACCGAAAAGTACGACATATCCAACCAGGATTATTATCGAAGACATGCCGTTGCCTTCTGCTGTTGCTAATACTAAATTCATGTCAATTCCTCCAAATTTTTATAAACTCCTACCATTTTACATGACAAACTCTTATTCGGCAAGTAGTTTACAAATATTTTATAATTTTCCGTAAAACTTCTTGATATGATCCACCTTGGCACTCATATTGGCCAACAGCGCATCCAATACCGTAATCGCAGCCATACATTCTACCACAACTACAGCTCTTGGCACGATTACCGGATCATGTCTCCCTTTAATATGGATAGAAATATTTTCTCCGGAACGGTTAATGGTCTCCTGCTCTGCAAACACAGACGGGGTCGGCTTCACTGCTGCCCTAAAAACGATCTCACTTCCGTCTGAAATACCGCCAAGAATTCCCCCTCCATGGTTGGTACGCTTTTGTACCTTTCCTTCCATATCATAGTAAAATGCATCATTGTTGGTAAGTCCGGTAGCCTTTGCAGCCTCAAATCCATCACCAATTTCAAATCCTTTGACCGCCCCAATGGACAGCACTGCCTTTCCAAGGTTGGCACTCAGTTTTTCAAAGCATGGATCCCCAAGTCCTGCCGGAACCCCTTGAATCCTGCATTCTATGATCCCGCCGGAGGAATTTTGCTCCTGCATACAGCGTTCCAGATACTTTTCTGCCTCTTTTGCAGCCTCTTCATCAGGCATACCGACTGCATTTTCCAAACGCTTCTCCAGCTGAAATCTTTCAGCGGAAATCTCTACCGGTCCGATTGCTTTGGTATATGCATCGACCCTGATGCCCATCTCTTTTAAAAGTTTCGCTGCAATGGCACCAGCAGCAACTCTGCCGATCGTTTCCCGCCCGGAAGATCTTCCTCCGCCTGTATAATCCCGGAATCCGTATTTACAATCATAAGTATAATCTGCATGTCCCGGTCTGTAATAGGATGCGATCTCCGTATAATCCCCGCTGCGCTGGGTTTTATTGAATACCACCATGGAAATCGGCGTTCCTGTAGTTTTTCCTTCAAAAATGCCGGACAGGATTTCTACACTATCCTCTTCCTTGCGAGGTGTCGTAAATTTTGATGTTCCCGGTTTTCGTCTGTTTAAATAAAGCTGAATATCTTCCTCACAAAGTTCCAGTCCTGCCGGAACTCCGTCAACGACGACTCCAATCCCTTTTCCATGAGACTCTCCCCATGTGGTAATACGGAAAATATTACCAAATCCTGATCCTGCTGCCATATATCTTCCTCTTTTCTTCCAATTGACGAAAGTTTGACTTTCACTTATACTGATTTAGAATCATTATTATAAATCATATGATAGGAGAATTTCAATGTATAAATTGATCAAACGAGAAGGAATGGCGAAACGCGGTGAATTTCATACCGTTCACGGCGTGATCCAGACACCGGTATTTATGAACGTCGGTACAGTTGCAGCGATCAAAGGTGCAGTATCTACGGAAGATCTTGAAGCAATCGGCTGTCAGGTAGAGCTTTCCAACACTTACCATTTACATGTACGTCCGGGAGATCAGGTAATCCGACAATTCGGCGGACTTCATAAATTTATGAACTGGCAGCGCCCGATTCTGACAGACTCCGGCGGTTTTCAGGTATTTTCCCTTGCCGGAATGAGAAAAATCAAAGAAGAAGGCGTTTATTTTAATTCTCACATTGACGGCAGAAAAATCTTTATGGGACCGGAAGAAAGTATGCGGATCCAGTCCAACTTAGGTTCTACCATTGCCATGGCATTTGACGAATGCCCAAGCAGTGTGGCTGACCGCCAATATATCGAAAATTCCGTAGCGCGTACCACACGCTGGCTTGCCCGTTGCAAAAATGAAATGGCACGTTTAAACAGTCTGGAAGACACCATCAACAAAAACCAGTTGCTGTTCGGCATTAACCAGGGTGGTATTTTGGAAGATGTGCGTATTGAACACGCAAAACGGATCGCAGAAATGGATTTGGACGGTTATGCATTGGGCGGGCTTGCCGTAGGTGAAAGTCACGAAGAAATGTATCGAATCATTGAAGCAACGGTACCATATCTTCCGGTAGAAAAACCAACTTACCTGATGGGCGTTGGTACCCCGCAGAATATTTTAGAAGCAGTAGAACGCGGCGTTGATTTCTTTGACTGTGTTTACCCTAGCAGAAACGGTCGTCACGGACATGTATACACCAATCAAGGCAAATTAAATCTGTTCAATGCAAAACACGAACTGGATGAACGCCCAATCGAAGAAGGCTGTCAGTGTCCGGCATGCCGCCGCTATTCCCGTGCTTATATCAGACACTTATTAAAGGCCAAAGAAATGCTTGGCATGCGCCTTTGCGTGCTTCATAATCTTTACTTCTATAACCATATGATGGAAGAAATCCGTGATGCACTGGACGAAGGACGTTTTGCAGAATATAAAAAGCAGAAACTTGCCGGAATGGAACAGAACAAATAATGAGCAGCAAAACCAGAGATTATCTCTTTGATAATTACAAAGCCCTTCTGATCTTTTTGGTCGTTGTCGGACATTTTGCAGGACCTAGTGTGAAGGATAACGATTTCCTGCTGGCAGTCAAATGGGTAATCGTTTCCTTCCATATGCCGGCATTTGTCTTTATTTCCGGCTATTTTTCCAAAAAGGAACTGTCCTTGGGTACCTGTATCCGAAAACTTGCCGTTCCTTATCTGATCTGTGATATTTTGTACTATCTTTTATATACCCTGATCCTGCATCAGGAAACGGTACTTGCCCTGCACAAGCCAAAATTTACACTCTGGTATCTTCTGGCACTCTTTTTCTGGAGGGTAATCACACCTTATGTCAAAAGGATCCCTCATTACATGCTCCTTGCCATTGTTGCCGGACTTCTCATCGGCTGTTCTGACATGGAGAGTAATTTTCTGACCATTCCAAGAGCACTGGTATTTTATCCTTTTTACCTTGCCGGGACAGTCTTTGACAAAGAGAAACTCCAACGGATCCGACACCGGAAACCGGCCGCTCTGCTTTTGATTCTATGTTTGTGTACAGTTGTGATCTTTTGGGGACTTCAGACAAAAATACCTATGCAGATCTTTTATGGACGATATAGTTACAGTTTCATGAAACAAAGCCTTTTCCAGGGCGTGATCTACCGATGCCTTGCATATTTGATCGGATTTTCCATGACTCTGGCAGTTCTTGTGCTGATGAGTGAGAAAAAACTCATTTATTCTTATCTTGGAACAAGAACCATGGCAATTTATTTATTTCACGGTCTTTTGTACACCTATCTGCATCATGCGACAAAACTTTTAGATCATTTGGATACTTGGGGAGAGTCCTTTTTGCTTTTGGCCGCCTGTGCCGGAATTACGGTATTCTTTTCCTTACAGCCGTTTACGGACTTTACCAATGCACTGAGTAACTTTTCCATACCCCATTTCGGAAACAAAAACGGGACCGCCTAAGCAGTCCCGTTCTTTTATTTTTCTTCACCGATCAGCCAGTCATACATTTCTTCATACTTCCTTGCAGATGTTTTCCAAGAGAAATCTGCACTCATGGCTCGTTCAATCATCTTATTCCATTCGCGCTTCTTATCCTGATAAATATGCTGTGCATAACGTACGGTATTTAACATTTCGTGGGCATTATAATTTCTAAAGCTGAACCCGGTACCTGTTTTTTCGTATTCATTGTATGGTTCCACCGTATCCTTAAGACCGCCTGTTTCCCTGACGATCGGCAGCGTTCCATACCGCAGGCTCATTAACTGGCTCAAACCACAAGGTTCAAACGCAGAAGGCATCAAAAATGCATCACAGGCCGCATAGATCTTATGGGACAGTGCCTCCGAATAGAAAATATTCGCCGCTACTCTTCCCTCGTATTTCCATGCAAAATGGCGGAACATATTTTCATAACGTTCCTCACCTGTGCCAAGAACTACAATCTCAACATTTTCATCCGCACATAACTCATCCATGACACGATCGATCAGATCAAATCCTTTCTGATCCGTCAGGCGCGATACAATACCAATGAGGAACTTATCATTTCCCGGCTTGAGACCTAATTCCTTCTGCAATGCCTTTTTATTTTTAATCTTATTTTTTCTAAAATCTTCTTTGTTATAATTTACCGGGATCTTCGGATCTGTTTCCGGGTTGTAATCTTCATAATCGATTCCATTGACAATCCCCCGCAGATCGTTTGCTCTCGCATTTAAAAGCCCATCTAATCCCTCTCCATAATAAGGGGTTCTGATTTCCTGCGCATAGGTATCACTTACCGTCGTGATCGCATCTGCATAAACCAGACCGCCTTTTAAAAAGCTGGCATCTCCATACAATTCCAATTTATCCGCTGTAAAATATTCGTCTCCCAGACCCGTAACATCCTTAATTTCCGACATAATCCAGCGTCCCTGGAATTTCAGATTATGAATTGTCATCACTGCTTTCATATTTTTATAGAAATCATTCTGTGCATAATCCACTTTTAGGTGCACCGGAATCAATCCCGTCTGCCAGTCATGGCAATGGATCACATCCGGCTGGAAACCGATCACCGGAAGTGCTTCCAGAACAGCCTTTGAAAAATAGGCAAACTTTTCGCAATCCTGATACATTTGTCCATACGGTGCCTGTCCGGCAAAATAGTATTCATTGTCTAACAAATAGAATTTTACACCATCATATTCCATTTCATCAATTCCGACATACTGGGTACGCCAATTCACATGAACATAAAACTTATCCAGAAATTTCATCTTCCCGCGAAACTCCTGACGAATGCAAAGATATTTCGGAATGATTACCCGGACATCATATTTCTTTTTATCGAAATACTTCGGCAGGGAACCCACAACATCTGCCAATCCCCCTGTTTTTATAAAAGGCACCGCCTCAGACGCTGCGAACAAAATCTTCTTCATGTAACTTCCTCCTGAATTACGATCCTAAAATCCTCTCCCTTGATTTTAACATATTCATTCAGTCAATAAAAGTCATTTTTATCTCAATTTGTTCTGAAGTCTAATCTTGTCTGCAATCAATGCAATAAATTCTGAATTGGTTGGTTTTCCCTTTCCTGTACTGACCGTATAGCTGAACAGGGAATTAATGATTTCCATATTCCCACGACTCCAGGCAACCTCGATCGCATGACGGATTGCTCTTTCTACGCGACTTGGTGTTGTCTGATTTCTTTTTGCGATGGTTGGATAGAGGATCTTTGTAATGGAATTTAACATTTCCGGTTCCTCGATCACCATAAGGATCGCATCTCTTAAATACTGGTATCCTTTAATATGTGCCGGCACACCAACTTCGTGGATCATATCTGTCACATCATTTTCCAGATGTTCCAGAGTTTTTGGCGAACTGAAATGATCGAAACTTACGGCTCTTCTGCTTTCGTTTCCTTTGCTGTTTTTTATGGAACGCACCCGGCTTAATACCATTTCATTATCAAACGGCTTCATTATGTAGTAATGCGCTCCCAGATTAAATGCATCTTCCGTAATTCCTTCTTGACCAATTGCAGAGATGACGATAAATTTTGGATGTTTTTTGAGCGTTTGATCATGATTTACTCTCTCCATCACGGAAAGTCCGTCCAGTTTCGGCATGATCAGATCAAGTAATACCACATCCGGTTCTTTTTCCTTGATCATATGATAAACATCCTCACCATTGTTTGCTTTGCCGACAATCCGTATATCATTATCCTTTTTGACGATATTGCCTAATAATTCCACCATTCTTTCATTATCATCAGCAATCGCCACGTTCAATACTGCCATCCTGTTTCCTCCTCTTTTTTCCAAAACACGATTTCATCCGATTCATCGTTCGGATTTAAAATCAGTATATACAAATTGAATAACAGAAACTCGAAAAGCATGTCGTCTGAATTTTAAATTTAATCAGTTTTTTTGATAATCTATTCATTCAATCGACAGTATTTGTAATTGCTTTTATAAATGTGCCATGAAATACATTTTAATTATAATCATTTTTTCCTTATTTTGATACTACAATTCATGAAAAAATTTATTTTTTACCGAATTTTTACTGATTTATACTTTTTTAGTACAATTCAACACTTTATTTGTCATTTTTGAAAAAATTTGCATTTTTTATTTTTCGTCACTTCAGACATTGCATTTCATAGGGTTTGTGATAAACTAGGAAAGGATTTTACAACGAGAGGGAATTATGATGAAATACAAAAGACACGATGACAGCTGGTACATTAAAGCAATCTGCTTTACCATTTCTACCAGTCTTTTTCTTGCGGCTTTTGCCGCAACAATCTATTTAAATGCCTGGGGACATGTTTTAAAGGATTTTGTCAAGATTATGACCTATCCCACTCCCCTGGTTACAGATTATTTTAAACTTGGAAATTTAGCTTCTGCTTTTTTCAACGCAGGAATGTGCGGTATGAGCTGTACACTTTTGATGATCTTTCTGAAAATGGAATGCCGGCCAAGTATGCTGGCAGGTTATTTTCTGGTCATCGCACACTGTTTTTACGGACTGAACTTTTTAAATATGTGGCCACCGATACTGGGAATTCTTTTATTTTCCAAAATTTACAAAATTGGCTTCCGTTATAATTTTGATATGGCAATGTTTTCTACCGCATTTGGTCCATTTATCAGCGAAATGCTCTTCCGCTACCATGTATGGGATTATTACATTGCCTACAAGGTACAGATCAGCATCCTGGGATTTATTTATGTGATCATTTTCAGTATTTTTCTAGGATTTACCATTCCGGCCATGCTGCCGGGAGCCTTAAAGCTACATAAAGGGTTCAATCTTTATAATGGTGGTCTGGCATTTGGTCTTTTGGGACTTTTTATTTATGCATTTATGTACAAAACATTAGGGATCACACCGCCGGAACAGACACCGATTCTGAATGTGACCTATGCACTTCGCGGAAATTCTTATCAGGGATTTGTTACGGTATATTTTCTGCTCCTGTTTGCATTCTTTATTTTCGTCGGCTGGTATCTGAACAACAAAAGTTTCCGCGGATATCGGGATCTTCTGCATTCCACGGGACACTCGACAGATTTTTTTGATGAATATGGAACGCCGAAAGTTTTGATGAACATTGGATTTTATGGTTTCGTCATTTTTCTGTACTTTACCCTGGTGGTTCTTCTGACAGATGGTGTCGGATTTACCGGACCTACCGTTGGTGTCATCTTCGCAGCACTGACTTTTTCGTCTCAGGGTCAGCATCCTGCCAATGTATGGCCGGTTTTTGTCGGATATGCTGTCTTATCCCTTTTTGTGACAGTCCTTTGTATGATCTCAGGCTTTGAAATCCCATGGACACTCTCAACACAAGGATACATCAATGGGGCTGCCTTTGCTACCGGGCTCTGTCCGATTGCAGGCCGTTATGGACGAAGATACGGTGTCATTGCCGGATTTGTTGCTGCCGTGATCTGCACCTCTACCAATTCCATGCACGGCGGTCTGATGCTGTACAACGGCGGTCTTACCACCGGTATTACGGCTATGATCATGGTTCCATGCCTGGAATATTACTGGAAACCGAAAAAAACGAAATAAAAAAGGCTGCTGCAGGTAGTGATCTGCAACAGCTTTTTTATTTAATTAAGCGAAAAATAATTCAGATAATGTCATTGGATCGATATATTTTCCATCCTTGTAAACACGCATGTTGCCTGAAGCAACTTCGTCGATCAGCATTACTTTTCCGTCTGCATCATAACCAAATTCGAATTTGATATCATATAATACCATTCCTTTTTCTTTCAGGTCATCTGCAACGATCTGTGTGATCTTCTGTGTCATGTCTTTGATATCATCATACTGCTCTTCTGTCATAACTCCCAGAGCTACCAGACCATCTTTTGTAACCAGTGGATCGCCTAATGCATCATTTTTAAATGTTGTTTCTACATATGCCGGAAGATCAGCACCTTCTTCAATATACTGTCCGTAGCGGCGGAAGAAACTTCCTACTGCTTTATGACGGCAGATAACTTCCAGACCCTGTCCGAATACTTTTGCCGGAAGAACTTCCATGGTTGTGTCTTCCATGTTTGCATTGACATAATGTGTTTTGATGCCTGCTTCGTTAATTTTTTCAAAGAAATAAATAGACATACGAAGGTTTACATCGCCTACACCATCGATTGTTAAACCTACTGCATTTTCACCCGGATCAAACACTCCGTCTTTTCCTGTACAATCATCTTTGAATTTTAAAAGATAATTTCCATTTTCAAGGGCAAAAACGTCTTTTGTCTTTCCTGTGTATACAAGTTTCTTTTCCATAACCACTACCTCCTGGTTTCTCGCTTTGTCATCAATGTCATTTGTCTCAAAAGACGTAACTAATTATAATGCAGCAAAAATATTTTTGCAATATTCCTGTATTTCTTCTTTCTAATAAATAATCTTAACTTCTCGTTATAAATAATAAATCTTTATTTTGAAGCTGTATCTACTGGAAACTGAACTGTAATCTTTGTTCCTTCATGCAGGGCACTTTCCAGGAGGATCTTCCCCTGATGACACTGTACAGCATGTTTTACAATCGACAACCCCAGTCCGGTTCCGCCTGACTGCTTCGAATGACTTTTATCCACACGATAGAAACGTTCAAAAACCTTTTCCTGATCTTCGGTCGCAATTCCAATTCCATGATCCTGTACCTGCAAACAGACCTGATCTTCCTCAGTTTCTATCGTTACAGCCACATTTCCTCCAATGTCACTGTATTTCACCGCATTATCACAGAGATTATAGATGATCTCATACAGAAGTCTTCTGACTCCCCGGATCATCCCTTCATCCCCCACGACTTCCATCGAAATATTTTTTGCTTTTGCTGCATCAGAAAGGATTTTGCAAACTTCCTCGGAAAGCGTTTTCAATGATACATCTTCCTGCGGCAGTTCGACGCCTTCATCCAGCTGGGATAAACGGATAATATCATCGATCAGACATACCAGATTTGCTGCTTCTTCACGGATATGTCCCACAAAACGTGGAATATCCTCCTGCTGTACGATTCCATTTTCCAAAAGTTCTGCCGAACCAATGATGGACTGCAGAGGCGTCTTTAATTCATGAGAAACATTTGCCGTAAATTCCCGACGATTCTGCTCCGCATGAACCTGTTCCGTAACATCAAATCCGAGCAGGACAACTCCCCTCACCAGTCCTTCTGATTCTACGCTGTTTAATTCAAATTGATATTCCCGCCCATTTTTTTCTTCATAAAAGGAGGCGGTTCCTTCTTTTTGTGCCTGCTCAATGGCAGAACGCATGATCTGTTTACGGTCGATGCCCAAAAAATCCATGCCTTCGCAATCCTCAATCTCAAACCATACCTTTGCAGCCGGATTCATACTGAGAACTCTTCCATGATTATCAAGGAGAACCAGTGTCTCTTTCATGTTTCGTGTAATCTGGTCAAATTCTTCCTGCTTCTGCTTCAGCACCTGCATCTGCCATTTGATTTCCTGCTGCTGTGCATGAATCCTGCGAAGCAGAGGAACCAGCTCCTCGTAGACATCATTCTCCATTGGCTGATCAAGATCCAACTGTTCCAGTGGCTCTACGATTCGTTTCGCCATGCGGTTTGCAAACCACACAGATAGGATCAATATCAATAGGATCAGCACTGCGATTGGCTGCAGCATTCCCAGTACCAGTACCAGGATCGTTACCCTGCTTTCGGAAACACGCAAAATACTTCCATCCTTCAATCGGACTGCTTCATAAATATTTTTTTCTGTCAACGTGGTAGAATATCGACTGCTGCTTCCATTTCCGTAAGCCAGTGCTTCTTTCACTTCCTCACGATCACCGTGATTTTCCATTGTCTCCACATCAACCTGGTTGTCAAAGAGCACTTCGCCATCTTCCGCAATCCAGGTGATCCGGTAATGTGCTTCCTTTAATTCATCTAAATAGACTTCTCCCAACTGTTCCGTCCCATTGGCCGCTAATCCAAGCTCATCCCTCAGCTGTTCCTGCTGTATATTCCCAAAATATTGGTATAATACTCCTGTCGAAATAAGAAAGCTTGCTGCCAAAACGACTGCTGCAACGGATAGGATTGCCCGTAATATCTTATCTGTCATGTAAAACCTCCAGACGATATCCCACGCTCCGCACAGTTTCGATCATTTTCCCATAATCAGACAATTTCTGTCGCAGGGAACGAATGTGCGAATCAAGCGTTCTGGAATCGCCCATGTATTCTGTATTCCATATTTTCAAAAACAATTGTTCTCTTGTGTAGACCATTCCCGGATGAGACAAAAACAGCACAAGCAGTTCAAATTCCTTATAGGTCAGCTGTACCCTTTTTCCATCTGCAAGTACCATGTGTTCCTCCAGATTTACAACCAATCCGCCTGCTTTGAGCAATTTTGCCGTCTGCTCTGTTTTGCTGCGGCGCAATACAGCCTTCACTCTGGAGACCATTTCCATCATACTGAATGGTTTGACCATATAATCATCCGCGCCCAGATCCAGTCCTTTGATCCTGTCATATTCTTCCCCTTTTGCCGTAGCCATGATCACAGGAATGTTTCTGTACTCCACAGATTCCTTCATTCTGGTCAAAAGTTCAATTCCGTCAATTCCCGGAAGCATGACATCCAAAAGTACCAATTCCGGACGTTCCTTTTCCAAAGCTTCCCAAAAATCTGTTCCGCTTTCATACCCTTTTGTTTCAAAACCCGCTGAATTTAAAGCATAACATTCAATATCCCGAATGCTCGCATCATCTTCTACACACCATATCATTCTGCTGCCTCCTTATGGGTTCCCGTAACCGCGTAGATCACCCACTCTGCAATATTCGTCGCGTGATCCCCGATCCGTTCAAAATATTTTGCGATCATCAGAAGATCCAGGGCATATTCCCCGTCTTCCGGATTTTCAGAAATCAATGTAATAATACCATGTTTTACTTCAGAAAAAAAGTTGTCTACCACATCATCCTGGCAAATTACTTTTTCCGCAAGTACTACATCTTTCTTTACGAAAGCATCTACACTTTGTGTAACCATTTCAATCGTCTTACGTGCCATTTCTTCAATTAATCCCACTTCTTTGAGACTGCGTCCGTTTAAGAATGTGATGATTTCCGCAATATCCTCCGCCTGATCTCCAATTCTTTCCATGTCGGTGATCATTTTCAGTGCCGAAGAAATCAAACGAAGATCCTTCGCTACCGGCTGCTGATGAAGGAGCAGTTTCATACATCGTCCTTCAATATCCCGCTCCATCTGATCGATGGATATACTTTCTTTTCTGACACGCTGAGCCAAAGCCACATCACCCTCACTCAATGCCTTTGTGGTCTTTGCGATCACATCCTCACATAAAGACCCCATCTCAATGATTTCCCTGTTCAATTCAAAAAGCTGCTCGTCAAATCGATTTCTCATAGTCCCCTCCTTAACCAAATCTTCCTGTAATATAGTCTTCTGTACGTTGATCCTTCGGCTGTGAGAAGATATCATCCGTTTTGCCAAATTCTACCAGTTCTCCCAGTAAGAAGAATGCTGTTTGATCGGATACACGGACCGCCTGCTGCATATTGTGTGTGACCATGACAATGGTATACTGCTCTTTTAATTCCATGACCAATTCTTCGATTCTTGAGGTTGAAATCGGATCCAAGGCGGATGTTGGTTCATCCATCAGCAAAACCTTTGGCTGTACCGCCAGTGCCCTTGCAATACATAAACGCTGCTGCTGTCCGCCGGACATTCCAAGTGCATTCTTTTTCAGCCGGTCCTTCACTTCATCCCAGATCGCTGCATCCCGCAAGGCCTGCTCTACAATCTCATCTAACTTTACCTTATTGGTGATCCCGTGTGTACGCGGTCCATAGGCAACATTGTCATAGATACTCATTGGAAATGGATTTGGCTTTTGAAATACCATGCCGATTTCCTTACGCAGATGGTTGACATCAACTTCCTTCCCAAAAATATCCGTTCCTTCATAGCGAAGATCACCGGTAATCTTTACCCCCGGAATCAGGTCATTCATACGGTTCAATGTCTTTAAAAATGTAGATTTTCCACATCCGGAAGGACCGATAAAGGCCGTAATGCTTTTCCTTGGGATCTCAATATTTATATTTTTCAACGCCTGATGTTCTCCATACCACAGGCACATATCTTTTACTGAAATGATGGGATTCATAGATTTCTCCTTTTTTCAAAATATTTCTGCACCAGCATTGCTGCAAAATTAATCAGGACCGTCAGGACCATCAAAATGGCTGCAATCGCAAATGCCACGCCAAATTCTCCCTGCTCCTTTGCATAAACATATAATGCGACAGTCAAAGTTGCGCCCGGAGAGGTAAGACCTTGAAACAATCCGTTGACTGCGTGTGCAAAACCGGCGGTAAACAGCAGCGCTGCAGACTCTCCTAAAATACGTCCCACCGCCAAAATACATCCAGTAATCACACCATCCACACATCCGGGAAGGACAACGGTGCGGATCACTCTCCATTTCCCAGCGCCCAATCCAAAAGCGCCCTCCCGGTATCCGTCAGGTACTGTTTTTAAGCTTTCCTGCGTTGTTCGCATGATCGTCGGAAGATTCATGATGACCAGTGTAAATGCCCCTGCCATCAAGCTGGTTCCCATATGATTGGAAAACAGGAGCATACCGACCAATCCGTAAATAATCGAAGGAATGCCCGAAAGGGTTTCCGCTGCATATTCGATCAGCCCCACAATCTTTTGATTAGAAGCATATTCCGTTAAATAAATTGCCGCGCCAACGCCTAAGGGAAGAACGATCAACAACGTGGCGATCACAATATAAATGGTATTTAGGATATCCGGCAAAATACCGATCTTTCCTGTCATATAACTTGGCTTTGTTGTCAGAAGTTCCACAGTTATATTGGGAATTCCCTTTACAAATACATAGATCAAAAGAAATGCCACCAGAACTGCTGTCAGTCCTACGGACAACAACATCAGGAATTTTCTTGACATTTCAAAGCGTCTTCTTTTCAATGATAATGATTGCTTCATAGATTACTCCTTTTCCCTTTTCAGGAAGAAATTCAGCGTTCCATTGATCAGCATAATGAACAAAAACAACACCAATGCAATAGAAAACAATGCCTGTCTTTGCAGTCCGCTGGAATAAGACATTTCACTGGATACGGCAGTTGTCAGGAAACGGACGCTCTGGAACAGTGAATCCGGCATATTTGCTGCATTTCCTGCCACCATCATAACAGCCATTGCTTCCCCAATAGAACGACCAATCCCCAAGATCACTGCTGCAGCGATTCCGCTTTTTGCCGCCGGAACCGACACCCTGAAATAGGTTTCCACAGGCGTTGCCCCCAATGCCAGAGAGGCATCTTCATATTCCTTTGGTACAGCATCCAACGCCGTCACTGACATTTTGATAATCGACGGCAGGATCATAATTGCCAAAACGATCATCGCCGCTAAAAGACTGGCACCATCCGGAATCTGAAACACTTCCCTGATGGCTGGTACCAAAACCAGCATGCCAACCAACCCATAGACTACCGACGGAATCCCGGCAAGAAGACTGACTGCTGCCTGCATCACCTCTTTTACACGCGGAGAAGCCATTTTAGATAAATATACTGCTGTAAAAAATCCGATAGGAACACCGAGCAGCATAGCGCCTGCAGTACCATAAACACTTGTTAGGATAAAAGGTAGAATACCATATTGCGGAACCGCTGCCGTGGAAGCCCATTCCTTGCCAAATAAAAAGTCTACAAGACCAATTTCACAAATGGCAGGGATTCCTGAAATAACCAGATAAATGGTGATCAAAAGGACCGCTGCTACCGTAATCAGTCCCAAGATAAGAAATATTCCATGTACAATCTCTTCTATTAATTGATTTTTTTTCATCGACAGATCCTCATGACAATGCAGCGATGATTTTTCAACCACCGCTGCTTTCTTTTTAATTTGCTGAAACTACACCGGCTTCGGAAATAATGCTGTTTGCATCTTCTGAAGTGATATAATCAAAGAATTTCTGTGCTGCATCGCTTAACTTTGTATCTGTTTTTGTTACCAGTACAAATGGACGCTGAACCACATAACTTCCATCTTTGATGGTATCTTCCGTTGCCGCAACCCCATTGATCTTCAATGCCTTAACACTATCCTTTACAGATGCTGCAGATGCATATCCGATCGCATCCGGGTTTTGAGATACTGTGGTGATCACATCACCTGTAGAAGTTAATTCCTGACGATAATTGCAGGCATCCTCTGTACCGGTAATGCTTTCAAATCCATCTCTTGTACCGCTTCCTGCTTCTCGGCCGATCAGTACGATTTCTGCATCATTCCCACCCAATTCAGACCAGTTTGCAATCTCTCCAGTGTAAATTTTTGCCAGATCTTCCAAAGAGAGATCTTCTACCGGATTTTCCGGATTTACTACGACCGCAATTCCATCATAAGCCAGAATTGTTGCAGTAAGCCCTGAAGCTTCTTCGTCTTCTTTTAATGCCCTGGAAGAAAGACCAATATCACATCTTCCTTCTGAAACCGCCTTGATTCCACTTCCTGATCCGGTTGGGTTATAGGTAAAACCAATTCCCGTATCTGCTTCAAAAGCCTCACCAAGTGCACCAATTACTTTTTCCATAGAAGTGGAGCCATCCGTAGATACCTGCGCTTCTTCTTTACTTCCGCAGCCGGCAAGCATTGAAACTGCCATCACTGCTGTTACCATCATCGCAATCACTTTTTTCATTTTTTAAATCTCCTTTTTCAGCATTTTTATTTCCCTGCTGTGATTCTCATTCTAAATTTGCAATGTAAAATCAAAAATACATCTTATGTGAAATTTATGTGAAATCTTTTTAAGCACACAAAAAGACAGCAGAAACTACTTCCTGCTGTCCTGATTTGGAACTTTTTTCTTATTTTCATTTATGGAAAGACAATCTGTGTAAAATATCTCTCAGTCATCTGAGACGCGTTTTTCTCTACCGCAAAAACAGATGCAGCAGCTTTTTATAAACCGAATTTCCATAAGGCTGATACCGCATGGGAAGATCGATCCAGTTCTTTTTATCCACCATGGATTTCACATGGGAAAATGCATCAAATCCGGCTTTTCCATGATAAGCGCCCATTCCACTCTCACCCACACCGCCAAATCCCATTTCACTGGTTGCAAGGTGAATCACTACATCATTGATACAGCCGCCGCCAAAAGATAATTCTTCTGTCACACGCTTAATATGCCCGGAATCTTTGGAAAAAATGTAGCATGCCAATGGTTTCTCTTTATTTTTTAATTCGTCCACAACATGGTCAAAATGGTCAAAAGTCAAAATTGGCAAAATCGGACCAAAAATTTCCTCTTTCATGACTGCATCCTGCTCTGTCACACGATCCATGACCGTCGGTTCGATCCGGCAGCTCGAAACATTGGTTTTTCCCCCAATCACAATCTTTTCCGGATCCATCAATTTGCAAAGGCGCTGAAAATGCTTTTCATTGATGATTTTTCCATAATCATTACTTTTCAACGGTTCCGCCCCGAACTGGGTACGGATCTGCGTTTCGATTTCCTTTACAAATGCATCTTTTATCGAATTTTCACACAGCACATAGTCCGGTGCAACACAGGTCTGTCCGCAATTCAGATATTTCCCAAATACAATCCTCTTTGCAGCCAGCTTAAGGTCTGCGCTCCGATCTACAATGCATGGACTTTTTCCACCCAATTCCAATACTACGGGTGTCAAATGCTCTGCCGCTCTTCGAAGAACTTCTTTTCCTACTTCCTGACTGCCGGTAAAAAAGATCAGATCAAATTTCTGTTCTAAAAGTGCAGCATTCTCAGCTCTGCCTCCGGTTACCACAGCAACATATTCCTGAGAAAAGCATTCCTTGATTATCTTTCCGATCATCTGGCTTGTAGCCGGTGAATAGGCACTTGGTTTTAGGATTGCCGTATTCCCTGCCGCAATCGCATCTGTCAACGGCTCCATGGTCAATAAAAACGGATAATTCCATGGGCTCATGATCAACGTATTTCCATAGGGAACCGGCTGGCGAAAACTGTGGGATGCAAACTGTGAAAGAGGCGTAGGCACCGTCTGTCTTTTGGAAAATTTTCGGATATGACGAAGCATGTAAGAAATTTCCGTCAGCACCAAACCAGTTTCACACATAAATCCTTCATAGGTACTTTTTCCAAGGTCTTCCCTTAAGGCTTTATTGATCTCAATTTCATATTTTTTTATGACAGAATACAGCTTCTTTAACTGCCGGATTCGAAATTCCACAGGCAGGGTTTCCCCGCTTTGATAATAGGAGCGCTGTTTTTTCAGTAGATTCTGTATTTCCTGATTCGTCATATCCTACCTCTTTTCTCTCATTCTATTCCGGCATTCGCTCATCACCCAAGAAAAATACTGCAACTGTGTTCGTCCCACAATGGGAAAGAAAATCGAGACCATTTTTTCTTGCGGTTTACATAACTTTTTCAATCACTGATATCCATCAACTGGAATTCTAATACTTTTTTTAATTCTTCTAAAGAAAGTTCTACCTGATAACCAATTCTTCCGCCGCTGAATATGATCGTATCAAAATTTTTCGCCGTACAGTCAATTGTCGTTCTGAATATTTTCTTCATCCCAATCGGAGAACACCCTCCGTGAATATATCCTGTTAATCCCAATAAATCCTTGGACTTTATCATTTCAATACTTTTCTCATTCACTGCCTTGGCTGCTTTTTTTAAATTTAATTCTCTGCTCACAGGAACTAAAAAAACATAATTATTTTTACTGCTGCCCACTGTCACCAAGGTCTTAAATACCTGCTCTGCATTTTGATTTAAAACATTTGCGACCTCAATCCCACTGACTGCATCTGTATAGCAGTGACTCTCATAAGGGATTTTGTTTCGCTCCAGGATCCTCATTACATTTGTTTTTTCGTGATTCTTTTTCATCTGTCATCCTTCTTTTCGTTTACAAAACCATACCATCCCCATGCCATGACCAGTACCACCAGTGTCCTGATCGCTGTTGCCAGATTAGAATTTACTCCGTCAATGCCAACCTTTGCCAATATCGAAGTCAGTGCTGCAAAGATTTCAGATAATCATGCGAATACAACCCACATAGCCAATACGCACCTCACATTTTTAAATTGTAACACGAATGGAAATGGTCGTCACTAAGCTTCTATGATAAGGATAGGCGAAAGGCTTTTCTTGCCAGCCATGCATCCGGTAGTTATTATTTATAGACGTTTTGCTTTACATGATAACTGATCTACAACCAGTTTAAAAATCGCAACTTTCTCCAACATTTTGTCATCATAATCCCATTCTTCTTTAGAAGTTGCCTGCTTCATAATGGTATTCAGTGCAATTTTCTTCTCAGCATTGTCATCTACCAAGGAAAGCTTACCGGTTCCGACTACACTTTGAAATGCCGCCGAAAATTGCCATGCTTCTTGACCTTCTATCAATGTATAATTTCCATCTATTTCAAAACCCACCTTGGGATTTTTCCGGGCAAGTTCATATTTTCTTCCTGCTTTTGCTCCATGAAAATAAAACAAATCGTTTCCTTCCTTTAGATAACCATAGTTCACAGGAACAATATAAATATCACCTTCATCATAAAATGCAATTCTTAATACTTGTTCCTTTCCGATAAACTCCTCTATCTCAATTTCGTTACTGATTTCTCTGTCTTTTCTTCTCATATCCTAATCCTCCGAATTATAAGTCACCTTTTTCTGTTTTCAGTTGTTTTATTGAAGCTTTCAGCACATATAATCAAAAGCTATTTCTTCACTGCCAATCTTAAAGAATGAAGGATACGTTCCTATTTTCTTATATCATTTACTGCCGGTGGTTTTGCAAAGGTAAAAAATCCTACTGCCTCACCTGACTTTCTGCAGCTGATTCCTATTCCCAGGAAAATTACAACAACGATACTCCAAATCATGAATGCAATCATCCGCTCTGCCTTCATAACTTCCAATTTTTTTATAATTGTAACACGACTGGAAATGGTTGTCATTAGGGACAACATTTTTAGGCATAATAATAGCTACTAACATAATTGTTTTTTCATAATCATTCCTTCGCCAAACTGGAATTTAGTAAGCTCATTATAGCACGAATTCCTTCTTCTTTCATCACTTAATTATGAAACTACTATTGTCGATATGCTTTATAATCCATCACATAAAGTTTATCTACACCATTACGAAGTATCGGAACAATTTTGCCCCTTTGCACTCTCACAAATTCTTACAATTTACGCCGGATTGTTGAAGGTTCTGATACGCTTCTTTCGTTTCTAACAGAAAAAGCAGGCAATACAATAAGATACTCTTTGCATTACCTGCTACGGATTATTTTGCCGCATCTAACATATTCTCAATAAAAATCCCATACCCTCTCGTTGGATCATTCACCAGCACATGGGTCACCGCACCCACCAGCTTCCCATCTTGCAAAATCGGCGAACCTGACATTCCCTGTACAATTCCTCCCGTCAGTTCCAGCAATTTAGGGTCTGTTACCTCAATTTCCATTCCCCGGTGGATCTGCGTTTCTCCCCGATAGATTTTATGAATATGGACCGTATACTCCTGCAGACTTCCATCTACAGAACTTAGAATCACCGCTTCTCCTTCTCTGACCTCCTGTTTCAAGGCAATCGGAAGGGCACCATAGGATACACTTCCCTGCAGATGACTATTGGCTGTTCCATAAATTCCACCATTTAAATTTCCTGAAATGCTCCCATACAAGTGCTGCTGGTTATAATTGATCCTACCTGATAGTTTTCCTGGTGCACCCACCTGACCTTTGGTAATGCCGATCAGTTCGCAGTCATATAACCACCCTTCCGAAACTTCCATTAAAAGTTCACTATCGGAATCTGAGATTCCGTGTCCCAACGCTCCAAATTTCTTTTTTTCAGTCAAATAAGTAAGTGTTCCAACACCCTGGGTATCATCTCGTACCCACACACCGATGCAACATTTTTCCCCGTGATAAACCGGTTTTATGGAAACCTCCATAAGTTCTCCATTTCTTCGCAATCCTAAAACAATTTCTTCTTCGGTACAATCTTCCAATCTTTCAATCAATTCCTGTTTTCTGGTAATCGGTTCTCCCTGAAAACTAATAATGTAATCTCCCGTCTTTACGATGTTCTTTGCCGGACTTTCCACGGTTCCCCGATCCGTTTCAATGCTCCCTGTTCCAATAATAAAAATTCCATCTGTCTGCACATAGATTCCTACAGGGATTCCTCCGGGGATTAACTTCTGTCTGGCTACCAGTTCAACCTCCATAGTTGTAATGGGGATAACGCCAAATAGTTTACAAACCCCTTCATAAGTTCCATTTTGCGTTTCTGTAATGCTTATTTCTCCTGCAAAATCCAGATTTAAAGACTGTGCAGATAATTTTTTCTGATTTCCGGATAACACTTCTACAGCATCTTCCTCATATAAATACATAGAAGCCGGCAACTGCATTTTGATCATTTCATAACCGGAAAACAGACTTCCCCAGACAAACCAGAGTAAAAACAGCCCTGTAATTATATTTTTTATTTGTTTCTTCATTGTCACACCTCAAAAAAAGAGAGTCCTTACGAACTCTCTGATAGTATGTGACATTTTTCATGATTTTCTACTGGCAGTTTTTGGCTTTTAAATTTCGTGCCTGATCTTTCATATCCTGCGCATTTTCCAGTACTTTTCCGGTAATTTCAACACCGCCCAGCATACGTGCCAGTTCTTCTACTTCTTCCCTTTCATTCAGTCTACGAATACCACTGGTCGTCATCTGTCCCTGAACCTTTTTTTCGATCAGATAATGGGTATCTGCCATGGATGCAATCTGAGGCAAATGGGTAATGCAGATTACCTGACGACTCCTTCCGATCAATGCCATTTTTTCAGACACTTTCTGGGCCGTACGTCCGCTGATTCCTGTATCAATTTCATCAAAAATGATACTTTCCACCTCATCCTTATCCGCAAGCACGGTCTTTATCGCAAGCATGACACGGGATAATTCTCCTCCAGATGCAACCTTTGCAAGCGGCTTCAATCCTTCTCCTACATTTACGGCAATCTGATATTCCGTTTCATCATAGCCGTTGCTGCTGTAACCGGCCAAACGTTCTAATTCAATGGAAAACCGCACATCCAGAAAATTTAATTCTGCCAAATGTGCCGTAATGCGCTTGCTCAATTCCGCTGCTGCAGTTTTTCGGATTTCTGAAATTTCTTCACATAAAATCCCTAACTGCTTCTCAGCTTCTTCAAACGACTTTTCCAATTGATCTACATACAGATCATAATTCTGCAATTTATCGATTCTGGCTTCCTTTTCTTCCTTGACTTCCAAAATCCGCTCAATGGTTTTTCCATGTTTCGCTTTCAGCTGATTGATCAGATTCAGACGTTCTTCCAATTGCTGTAATCGTTCCTGGGAAAAATCAAAACGATCCATATATTCAGACAAATCCCGTACGAAATCATTTAACAGACTATCTATTGTTCCAAGCTGCTCACTTAGATTCGTCAATGCTTCATCGTACTCGGTAACACTGCAAAGTGTCCGAAAGGCTTTCCCTACCTGTTCTCCTGCACTGTCAAACGCTTCATAACCGCAAAGCTGATGTACTTCAGACAAAGCATCCATGATCTTTCTTCCATTGATCAGTTTTTTATAGTCTTCTTCCAATGCCTCATCTTCACCGATTTTTAAATCAGCCTCTTCAATCTCTGAAACTTCAAAACTTAAAAAAGACAGTTCTCTGGCTCTTTCTTCACTGTCAGAAACACTTTCCTCCAGCTCCTTTTTCAGCCTGCAATATTCTTCATAGACCCTTTTTAGATCCATTTTCGGTTGTTCTAATGCACTTCCGGCAAATTTATCTAAAATTTCCAGTTGTTTCTTTTTTTGAAGCAGGGACTGATGCTCATGCTGTCCATGAATATCGATCACATGGGTCGCTGCTTCCCGAAGTTTTGACACTGGAAAGGTTTCCCCATTGATTTTATTGACAGATCTAGATCCCGTAATTCTTCTTGAAAAAATAACTTCTCCATCTTCTACCGGAATACCTAACTTTTTCAGCTCATTTTCCTGATTTTCTGACACGGAAAAGATCAGCTCTGCCAGAGATTCTTCTGTTCCTTCCCTTAAGAAGCCCCGATCGATCTTTCCTCCCAGAGCAAGTTCAATGGATCCGATAATGATCGACTTACCTGCACCGGTTTCTCCTGTCATAATATTTAAGCCTTCTGTAAAATCTACTTCCAACTCTTCAATAAGTGCTAAATTCTTTACATGTAAATTTAAAAGCATGATCCACCTATCTTAAAATTTCTTCCAGCCTCTTTACCAGTTTCCTTGTATCTTCCACTGTACGGATTGCACACATTACCGTGTCATCTCCTGCGATACAGCCCACCAGCTCATCCCAATGCAGTGAATCCAATGCAGTTGCCACAGCCATGGCTGTACCGGATGCAGTCTTAATCACCAGAATATTCTGTGCCATATCCACCGATACAAAGCTATGTTTTAAAATATCTATATATTTATTGGATCCAAAAGACTTATTTTCACTTAATGCCGCATAGACCTGCTTGATGCCATGCTGGATTTTTGTAAGTTTCAATTCCCGGATATCTCTGGAAATCGTTGCCTGCGTCACGAAAAAACCTGCTTTCCCCAGCTTTTCAGCAAGTTCCTCCTGCGTCTCGATCTCATATGTTTTTACCAGTTCTAAAATTGCTTCCTGACGTTTCTTTTTCATAGAACCTCCACCGCCTTAATTCGACTGCATTTTCTTGCGCATGATCTCCACAAAACTCTTTTTATTGATCTTAATCAACTTCGTTGTTTCTTTTGCCTGCATGATCTCTACCCGATCCCCTGTGATCAGATCCACTGACTGTGCGCCGTCAAAAGTCGCCACTGCAGTTTCTTCCGTATTTCTTCTTCCTGGACCGATTTTCACAACAACCCGGTCATCTGCCGACAAAACGATGCTTCGAGAACCCAGACTGTGCGGACAGATTGGTGTCAAAAGAATCATGGAAGAACTCGGTGAAACGATGGGTCCGCCGGCCGACAGATTATAACCGGTAGAACCCGTAGGCGTAGAAATGATGATTCCATCTGACGGACAGCTATATAAAAATTCTCCATTGACATAAATATCATACTGAATGATGCGAAGTGCGCCGCTTCTGTTTAATACGATGTCATTTAATGCAATGTCCGAAAATACAGCTTCACCATCACGATACATGGTTCCTTTAAGCATCATCCGCGATTCCAGAATAAATTCATCCGCCATCAGCTTGTCCAATGCAGTGTACATATTCTCCTGCTCGATTTCCGTTAAAAAACCCAGCGTTCCAAAATTGAAGCCGATGATCGGAAGTTCCTTCCCTACAATATCTCTGGCTCCTTGAATCAGGGTTCCGTCTCCCCCAAGCACAAGGACACATTCCACATCCTGAGGAATCGTTTCTGCATTGGTAAATCCATAACCTTTCTGTGTTCCGAGGTCTCCCTTTTCGCCCTGAATATAACAAATTCTTTGGTGTTCCTCTAGATATCGCTGGATCTCTTTTGTTATTTTCAGGTCCTCATCTTTCTGATGATTGGTAATGATATAAAAAATATTCATAATGTTTCCTCTAGGAAAGTGTTTTATGCGCTTCTTCTACGATCGCAGCCGGATCTACATGTTCTGCAATTCCCTGGCTGTTGTTCTGTAAATGCAATAAATATTCGATATTTCCTTCCGGTCCCTTGATCGGAGAAAATTCCAGATTTTTAATTTCAAAATTTAAGGTCTGCGCGTAATCAATGACCATCTGGATGACTTCCAGATGCACATTTTTATCCCTTACGACACCCTTTTTTCCAACCTTTTCTCTGCCGGCTTCAAACTGTGGCTTGATCAGACATACGACCTGTCCATCTTCTGTCATGACATTTTTTACCGGTTCCAGTACTTTCGTCAGAGAAATAAACGCAACATCAATGGAAATAAAAGCCGGCGGTTCCTGCAGATCGTCCGGTGTTACATAACGGATATTGGTACGCTCCATACATACAACCCTTGGATCATTGCGAAGCTTCCAATCCAGCTGTCCGTGACCTACATCTACCGCGTAAACCTTACAGGCACCATTTTGCAGCATACAATCTGTAAAACCGCCTGTAGAAGATCCTACATCCATACATACCTTGTCCTGAAGCGTTACATCAAAATGCTCCATGGCTTTTTCAAGCTTTAATCCACCGCGGCTGACATATTTCTGCACATAACCCTTCACTTCAATATTTACTGTGTCAGGAAACATCGTTCCTGCTTTATCTTCTCTCTGTCCTTCCACAAATACATTTCCGGACATAATGATCGCTTTTGCCTTTTCTCTCGACTGTGCCAATCCTCTTCCGACCAGCAAAACATCTAAACGTTCCTTCATAGTCTTCCTCTTATTACTTTTTTATCACTGCCAAAATACGTTCTGTCACACTTTCTGCATCAATCCCCGCATCTTTATAGAGGATATTTACATTTCCATGTTCTACATACATATCCGGCAATGCAATTTTTTCAACATACAATGGAATCTGGCTGCTTGCAACGTAATCTACCACATGCTCACCAAATCCTCCTGCGGTCACATTTTCTTCCATCGTAACCAACAGCTGATGATCCTTGGAAAGCTCCCGGATCAGCTCCTTATCAAATTCTTTTACGAAACGGGCATTGATCAAGGTACATTCATATCCTTTTTCTTTCAGATTTTCCCGTACCTGCTCTGCAACTTTTACCATGCTTCCTACGGCCATAATGGCAATCTCTTTTTCCCTATAAAGCATTTCCGCTTTTCCATAGACAATTTTCTCCCGGAACCCGGAAAGCCCTTCATAAGCTTCCCCTCTCGGATAGCGAATCGCAATCGGCCCATCATACTTCAATGCAAATCGAAGCATCGCATAAAGTTCCTGTTTATTCTTCGGTGCCATAATGCAAAGATTTGGTATCGTTGCCAAAAAGGACAGATCAAAAATCCCCTGATGTGTTTCTCCATCACTTCCCACCAGTCCGGCTCTGTCAATGGCAAATACCACATGAAGATTTTGAATACAGACATCATGCACGATCTGATCGTATGCCCTCTGTAAAAATGACGAATACACAGCAACCACCGGAATCATTCCTCCGGCTGCCAATCCTGCCGCAAATGTAACTGCATGTTCTTCTGCAATCCCTACATCAAAAAATCTCTTTGGATATAAATTGGAAAAACGTTTCAATCCTGTACCATCCGGCATTGCCGCTGTAATAGCCACTACCTTTTCCTCTTTTTCCGAGAGTTTACACAATGCAGAAGAAAATACATCTGTATAATTCGGTTTTTCTTTTTTCTTTTTCGGCAATCCGGTTTCGATCACAAAAGGATCTGTTCCATGAAATTTGGACGGATTTCTCTCCGCTGGTCCATATCCACAGCCCTTCTTTGTCAACACATGTACCAGCACTGCACCTTTTACACGTTTTGCCTCTGCAAAAACTCTCTGCATTGCACTGATATCATGTCCGTCCACCGGACCCAAATAGGTAATTCCCATATTTTCAAACAGCATTCCAGGTACAAACAGCTGCTTAATTCCGTCTTTTGTACGCTTCAGCCCTGCTGCTACTCTCTGACCGCCCATATGGATCAACGTATTTTCCACACCACTCTTTAATCCGGTATAAAAATCTGCCGTTCTCAGGGAATTTAAATATTTTGACATTCCACCTAAGTTTTCCGAAATCGACATTTTGTTGTCATTTAATACGATGACAAAATTTTTTTTCAGATGTGAAGCATTATTCAGTGCTTCGTAAGCCATCCCGCCGGTCAGGGCACCATCTCCGATCACCGCGACCACATGATGATCCTGTCCCAAAAGATCTCTTGCATTTACAAGCCCCATTGCTGCCGAAATAGAGGTAGAACTATGCCCGGTATCGAAGCTGTCGCAATCACTTTCTTTTCTTTTCGGGAAACCACTCATTCCTCCATATTTGCGAAGTTCATCAAAACCGGTCTTTCGGCCGGTCAGGATTTTATGCGTATAGGCCTGATGTCCCACATCCCATACGATCTTATCTTCAGGAAGATCAAAACTTAAATGAAGTGCCATCGTCAGCTCCACAACACCCAGATTAGGGGCCAGATGTCCTCCGGTAATACTCAGCTTTTCAATCAGAAACTCTCTGATTTCCGACGCAAGAATCACCAATTCTTCCGATGTTAAATTTTTAATATCATTTACTTCATTAATCTTTTCTAATATCATAGCAGTTCCCTTATTTTTCTCTATGTATTAACATTTCAACCAGTTCATTCAAAAACTGATTTTCCCTTTCAAATGATTTCAGTCCTTCGATTGCTCTGTGTGAAATCATTTCCACATCTTCTCTGGACTGTTCAAGTCCTTTCAATGTAAGATAGGTCGTTTTTTCGTTCTTTTCATCACTGTGAACAGGTTTTCCAAGAACTTCCAAAGAACTTGTCACATCCAGAATATCATCCTGAATCTGGAATGCCAGACCAATATCTTCTGCAATCTTTTCAATTTTTTCAACCTCATCCTCTGAGGCACCGGCTAAAATTGCACCGATCATCATAGAACTCTGAATCAGGGCACTTGTTTTGTTGCGATGGATAAATAATAACGTATCCATATCGATCTGCTTTTCTTCCGACATCACATCCACAACCTGACCACCGATCATTCCATAAATCCCGGCCTTCTTTGAAAGCACCTTCAGACATTCTGCAACTTTCTCAGGTTCTGCTTTTCCAAAAGCCTGCAAAGCAGTTTCAAATGCAAAATTCAACAGTCCGTCACCGGCAAGCACTGCCATATCTTCTCCATAAGTTACCCAAGTTGTTTTCTTTCCTCTTCGGTACTCATCATTATCCATTGCCGGAAGATCATCATGAACCAGAGAATAGGTATGGATCATCTCCTGTGCAGCCATAAAAGGTTCAATGGCATCTCCCTGACCACCAAACAAATGATACGTTTCCTGCATCAGCATTGGACGCAGGCGCTTTCCGCCAACCATGATCGAATAATTCATAGCTTCCATGATCAATTTTTGCGGACCCTCTTCCTTCGGCATATACGCCTTCAGAATTTCTTCAATCTCTGTGACTTTTGTTTCCATCTCTTCTTTAAAATTCACGGAGCTGTCCCTCCTCACTTAATACGAGCATACGCTTTTCTACCATATCCAACTGCTCATTGCAATATTTTAAAAGCTTTGTTCCTTCTGCATATAATGCAAAGGAATCTTCCAGAGAAACCTCCCTGTCATTCATTTTTTCAAGGATTTCCTCTAATTTATCAAACGCGCCTTCCAGTGTCTGTTTTTCTTCCTTCATGATACTCTGAAAACTCCTTTCGTTTCCTGTACCTTCGCCTTAATCTCTCCATCCGCCACATGAATGGTCAACTCATCTTCCACCTGAACCTCCTGTACGGATGTCACAGACCTTCCATCTTTGTTCGCCACGAAAGAATATCCCTGATTTAGTTTCTTCAATGGCGAAGCTCCTTCTAATTTTTCAATATACATCTGAAGCAGAAATCTTTTTTCCCTCAACTGATCCTTCATCCGCGTTTCTAACTGGGTCTGAAGATCTGCTGCCAGATTCCGTTTTTCCAAAAGCTGCTGCATCGGATGAAATGCCTGAAAACGCAGCTTATAATTTTCAAGTTCTTTTCTGCGGTACTGTACCTTATGGTACAGCAAAAGCTCCATACGCTTTTGATAATCCTGCTGTTTATCGATCACCTGCTTGATTGGAAATACTGCAAGTTCTGCTGCCGCAGATGGGGTCGGAGCTCTAAGATCCGCCACATAATCTGCAATCGTCGTATCTGTTTCATGCCCCACAGCTGAAATGACCGGCGTATTGCAATGAAAGATGGCTCTGGCTACTGTTTCCTCATTGAATGCCCATAGATCTTCCAAAGAGCCACCACCACGTCCTACAATGATCACATCCAGATCCAGTGAATCCAACATTTCAATCCCATGAGCGATACTTTCTGCCGCCTGCTCTCCCTGTACCAGTGCCGGATACAGGATCAGCTGTACATATGGATTTCTCCTTTTGGAAATATTCATGATATCACGGATTGCTGCCCCTGTAGGTGCCGTAACAACACCCACTTTTTTTGCATAGAGCGGGATTTCTTTTTTATATTCCGGCGCAAACATCCCCATTTCTTCCAATTCATTTTTTAATGTCTGAAAACGTTCATAGAGAAGCCCGATTCCGTCCAAAACAATTTCACTGGCATAAAGCTGATATTTGCCATCTCTTTCATATACCCGGACACTTCCAAGAACAATCACTCGCTGTCCTTCCTGAAGCCGAAATTTCATATTGCTGCGCTGGGCAGCAAACATCACGCAGGCAATGGTTCCCGTTTCATCCTTCAGAGAAAAATAAAGATGTCCTGAAGTATGATATTTACAGTTAGAGATTTCTCCTTTTATATAAATGCGGCTCAGCAGATAATCCTGCTGAAACATATTTTTTATATAAGTATTCACCTGTCCCACACTGTAAATATTCTTTTTCATCATAATCCCTACTTAAATTTCTGCTACCTTTGCAAGAATCCCATTGACAAAGGCCGGTGTATCGTCTCCACCGTATTTCTTTGCAATTTCAACTGCTTCATTAATGGCAACTGTTACCGGAACATCTTCGTCAAACAACATTTCATAAACAGCAAGTCTCAAAATCGTAAGTTCCACTTTCCCCATACGGTTTGTCTTCCATCCCGTAGACTTTTCATCGATCATCACATCGATCATATCAATCTTTTCATGGACAGCCTGATATTTGTTTTTCATATAATCTACATCCGCCGGTCTTGCCTCAGCCAGATCCTCAAAAAACAGTTCCATCTGTTCTGCCATATCGTCTGCATCCATAAATTCTACGCGAAAAAGGATTTCAAATATATGTTCTCTCAGCTCTCTTCTTTTCATGTTCTTTCTCCTGTTTATAGTAAAATTTCCCACCAATTGACCGGTATCCTTTCTCGGATTTCCAATCCCGGCTTTTGTGTTTTTTTGTGTTAAAAAGGGATGTCTGTACGACACCCCTCATAAATTCTACGCTAAAGTCTATGCTTCCGGTGCTTCTTTCACTCCAGCAACACGTACATTGACTGCAATGACGTCCATATCTGTCATATCTTTGATCGTTGACTGAATCTTTTCCTGAACTTCTTTAGAAACTTCCATAATCTTCTTATCAAAATTCACGGAAATTACAACATCAACAATGACACCATCTTCTAAAATCTCAACTGTCACGCCTTTCGCAAGGTCTTCCCAGCCAAGTTTTTCCATAATCCCGGTCTTAACTCCTGCACTTACAGCACATACGCCCTTTACATCCTTCATACTCATAGCTGCGATCGATGCGATCACATCTTCAGAAATCTGAACTGTATTTCCATCATTATCTTCGTAGATCGTATGTCCTTTTCGTAATTCACTTTTTTCCATAATTTATAACCTCCGTCATAATTCAAACTTTCCTATCAGAAATTCAAAGGTTCTCCTGCAAAATTCTCTGCAGGCTGCTTATAGTTCATTATACCAACAATATCCCAAAAAGCAAAGTCTTTTCTTTAGTTTCTGCCGAATTCAGATAAAATCAGTCCCTCATTACGATCCAATGTCATACCAACGCTCCAGCTGTTCACAAACAGAAGCAGCGGGTTGCCTTTCATATCTTTGATTCTCTTCATATCTGAAGTACCGCTGATCTTCGCCACATCAATATCCGTATTTTCAATCCAGCGGATATGCTCGTATGGAAGCGGCTCCAAACGGATCTCAACATTATATTCATTTTCCAGACGGAACTTTAATACATCAAACTGCAGGACACCTACAACACCCACAATGATTTCTTCCATTCCGGTATTAAATTCCTGGAAAATCTGAATAGCACCCTCCTGAGCAATCTGTTCAATCCCTTTGACAAACTGCTTTCTCTTCATTGTATCAATCTGACGCACTCTTGCAAAATGTTCCGGTGCAAAAGTCGGGATCCCTTCATACTGGAATTTTTTCCCCGGCATACAGATTGTGTCCCCGATTGAGAAAATCCCCGGATCAAATACTCCGATAATATCACCTGCATAAGCCTCTTCTACAATCTTACGATCCTGTGCCATCAACTGCTGCGGCTGTGAAAGTTTCTGTTTTTTATTTGCCTGTACATGATAAACTTCCATTCCGGCATCAAATTTCCCGGAACAGATACGCATAAATGCGATACGGTCACGATGTGCCTTATTCATATTCGCCTGAATCTTAAATACAAATGCTGAAAAATCTTCCTCCATTGGATCGATCACACCAATATCCGCCGTTCTTGGAAGTGGAGAAGAAGTCATCTGAAGGAAATGTTTCAAAAAGATTTCCACGCCAAAGTTTGTCAATGCAGAGCCAAAAAATACTGGCGAAAGAAGTCCTTTGTCTACCTGCTCCTGATCAAATTCTGCACTTGCACCGTCCAGAAGTTCGATTTCATCATTTAACTGGGCAAATAATTCCTCTCCCACATAGGTTTCCGCCTGTTCCATATCCAAAACAGTATCTTCCCCTTCTTTGGTACCTTTTTCTGTATCGGAGAATACATGCACCTGCTGATGTTCTCGGTCATAAACACCTTTGAAATTTTTTCCGGAACCGATCGGCCAGTTGACCGGACAAGTGGCAATCCCAAGTTCTTTTTCAATATCATCCAGCAATTCGAAAATATCCATGGCATCACGATCCATTTTATTGATAAATGTAAAGATCGGAATATGTCTCATGGCACAAACTTTAAAAAGTTTTCTTGTCTGTGCTTCTACACCCTTCGATCCGTCAATAACCATAACTGCTGAATCTGCCGCCATCAATGTACGATAGGTATCTTCTGAGAAGTCCTGATGTCCTGGAGTATCCAGAATATTTATGCAGTAATTATCATAATTAAACTGTAATACAGAGGAAGTTACGGAAATACCCCTCTGTTTTTCAATCTCCATCCAGTCTGAAACTGCATGTCTTGCGGTCGCTTTTCCTTTTACGGAACCTGCCAAATTGATCGCTCCGCCATACAATAAAAACTTTTCGGTCAACGTTGTTTTACCAGCATCCGGGTGGGAAATGATGGCAAATGTACGTCGTTTTTCAATCTCTTGTTTTATATTAGCCATTTTTGTCTCCTTTTATATCAAACGATTACGAATAAAGTTTCACTTTACGTTGGACTCTGGGCGTCAATCTGTGCCTTTAACTCTTCCAGATACATCCAACGATCCATTTTTTCTTCCAAAAGTGCTTCCGCTTCCTCTTTTTCTTTCACGATCTGATTAAGTTTTACAAAATCACTTGCAAAATTACTCATGGAAGCCTCCAGATTTTCAATTTTTTCTTCCAAACCGGCAATCTCATCCTCTATGGTTTCATAATCCTTCTGCTCTTTATACGAAAATTTCAGTTTTTTCTCTTTTACACGGGTATCGATACCTTTTTTGGCCGGTATCTTTACAGGCTCTTCCTGTTTTTCTGCGGCAATTCTTTCCGCATACTCTGTATAGCCGCCTTCATGCTGACGAAGATTTCCTTTTCCGTCAAAGGCAAAAATTCTCTTTACAATTCGATCCAAAAAATAACGGTCATGGGATACCGTGATCACAATGCCCTCAAAATGATCCAGATAATCCTCCAGAATTGCGAGAGTTGTTACATCCAGATCATTGGTCGGTTCGTCCAGGATCAGCACATTTGGTGCCTCCATCAGCACCCTTAAAAGGTTCAGACGACGTTTTTCACCACCGGAGAGCTTTCCGATATAATTATATTGCTCTTCCGGTGGAAATAAAAACCTCTCCAGCATCTTTGATGCAGAAACTTTCCCATCTTCCGTGACAACATATTCTGCTGTCTGCTTGATATAATCAATCACTCTCATTTCCGGATCCATATATGCTATCCCCGCGGACTGATCTTTTGCAATCTCCTGGGTATAATATCCGATCTTCACTGTCTGTCCAACAGTGACCGTACCTTCATCCGGCTGTACCATTCCGGCAATGACCTTCATTAGGGTTGTTTTCCCGCACCCATTCGGTCCCAGAAAGCCGATTCGGTCATTTTTCAGGAAGTAATAGGTAAAATCCTTAAAAAGCACCTTTTCACCATAAGATTTACTTAGAGAATCCAATTCTATAGTTGTTCTTCCCATTCTGGAAGTTACGGAAGATATCTCAATCTTCGCATCAAATTTCGGTGCTTCCTGATTTTTCAGATTTTCATACCTTTGAATATGAGCCTTCTGTTTTGTAGAACGTGCTCTTGCACCACGCATCATCCATTCCAATTCAACTCTTAAAATTGACTGGCGCTTTCTCTCGGAAGCCAGCGCACTGGCTTCCCTTTCCGCTTTCAGTTTCAAAAATCCGGAATAATTGGTTTCATAGCTGTAGATTTTTCCCTTATCGATCTCCACGATTCGATTGGTGACGCTATCTAAAAAATAACGGTCATGGGTTACCATGATCAAAGCACCGCGCCATTTTTTCAAAAAATCTTCCAACCAGTCTGCCATGGCATGATCCAAATGGTTCGTCGGCTCATCCAAAATCAGAATATCTGCCGGTGCCACCAATGCAGCCACCAATGCCAAACGTTTCTTCTGTCCGCCGGACAACTGTTCCACGGGCTGATCAAAATCAGTGATGCCTAACTTGGTCATCATGGTTTTTGCATCTGCTTCCAGATTATACAGGGTATCATCCCCTTTGTGTATCTCCAATACAGCCTCCAAAACACTGTGCCCCGGCTGAAATACAGGATGCTGCGGAAGATATCTCAGCACGACATGGTTTGCAAGAACCACTTTCCCGTCTTCCGCATCCTCCATCCCTGCAAGGATCTTCAAAAGTGTGGACTTTCCGGTTCCATTGATTCCCAGAATCCCTACTTTTTCCCCTTCATGAAGATAAAAACTGGCATCATCGAACAATATTTTTTCTGTAAATGATTTTTTTAAATGCTCTGCTGTTAAAATATTCATTGTTAAAATGTGATTCCTATCAAATCGATCAAAAGTCCTGCTGCAACACCAATGCCGTAAAGCAGACCCGTGATCTTCCAATTCTGTTTTAATGGACGGTTGGTTCTAAAAAGAACTAATACGCCCACACCTGCACCTACTAAAAGTCCTGCCATCATTGCACCCGCACTGATCAGCTGTTTCAAATATAACTGGGTAATAATCACAGATGCCGCGCAGTTTGGCACAAGACCTACCAATCCTGTGATTACTGACGCCACAACGGTGTTATTGCTTGCAAACCATTCCAGGACATCTTCACCGCCGCATTCCATCACAAGATTTAAAACTACGGAAAATATAAAAATAAAAGCGAAAACCTTCACGGTATGAACCAGTGCGGATTTCCATATGGAAGCCTCTTCCTCTTCACAGTGACAATGTTCCTGTTCGCACAGATCATGAATATGTTTCTGCACCACATGTCCTTTTCCAATTCTCTTCAAGCTGAAATCTACGATAAATCCTGCCGCAACACCGATCAACGCCTTTGTTGCCAGGATCTTTATGATCACTGTTGCCGACACTGTCTCTGAAATAAGAATTGGAAGCATTTCATCTGAAGTAGACAAAAAGATTGCAAGTAAGGTCCCTAAAGTGACAACACCGCCGGAATAGAAACTGGCTGCCGCTGCAGAAAATCCACACTGCGGGATAATCCCTAGCAGTCCACCGAACAATGGACCCATATTGCCGGAATACTTCACTGCAGTTTCTGATTTTTCTGCCATCTTCTGTTCCATATATTCCATAATACAATAAGTTACAAATAAAAACGGGATAATCTTCAGATTATCTTCCAGGGCATGCACAAATACATGTTCTAAAATATGCAGCATATTTCCTCACTTTCTTAAATCTCATCCATGATCTTCAATCCACGCAGTACTGCTCCGATCGTTTCTTCTGTACCAAGTCCGTGTTCATCCACTGTAACATCCGCATATTTTTCATAAAGGATTGTACGTTCCTCATATAAATCCTTCAGCGTCTGTCCCTTTTTCAATGCTACACCGCGCTTTTCCAGATTTCCAAGCCGTTTGCTGATGGTTTTATAATCTGCCTTTAAATAAACCACTTCACCGATTTCTTTCAAATGTTCCATCGCTTCTTTTCCATAGATTACACTGCCGCCGGTGGCGATAATAGTGCGTTCCACATCCAAAGAAGCATTTACCTCATTTTCAATCTGTAAAAAGCCTTCTGTCCCTTTTTCTGCAATAATCTCATGGAGAAGCTTATTTTCTTTCTCCTGAATCACCAGATCTGAATCCAAAAAATGATATCCGATAATCTTTGCAAGAATAACACCGATGGTACTTTTTCCAACTCCCGGCATCCCGACCAAAACAATATTGCTCTTCATCTCTTTGTTCCTTTCACGCCGGTATCTCTTCCGACAAAAAAAGAAGCAACGTTTTATCGTTGCTCTTAAACTACTCTTTACCATGCGAGATTTTACCATATTTCCTATGGAAATGCAATCTTTTTCTAGGCTTCTCTCTTTAATTTCACAGCTTTCTTCTTATACTTTTCTTAAAACTTTCGAAATTCTCTTTACAATTTCCCACATCAATGTTAAACCTAAACTATTATTGAATAATCAAAAAATTGTGAGGTTCTTATGCTGAAAACATTTTTAAGATCCATGCTGAAGCCTTTGTCCTTTCTTCCGGCAATCTGCATGATGTATCTTATTTTTACACTTTCCGGTCAGGAGGGAATCGAATCTGCCGACTTAAGTTTGAAAGTCAGCACCAAAGTCGTTGAAGTTTCTGCGGAACTTCTCGATCATCCCCTGACCTCCAATGAAATCGCCCAATATGCAGACCTGATCCATTTTCTCATCAGAAAATGTGCCCATGTAACACTTTATTTTCTGCTGGCCGTTTCCGTATCTTTTCCATTATATGTTTACGGACTCCGCGGTATCCCGCTGATGCTGGTAGCCGGCGCCTTTTGTGTTGCATTCGCTTGCGGGGACGAATATCATCAGTCCTTCGTGGAGGGCCGCGGTCCTTCCAAACGCGATGTAGGCATTGACAGCATTGGTATCTTTTTTGGTGTGATCGTTGTACGGATCTTTGGTTTTCTGGGTCGCATGACGATTTTTAAACCGCTAGCCAAAAAGAAATCTGTCTAAATTCCGTACACTTCTTTTGTAAATTTTAAAAATACCGGCAGTGATTTTTCAATGGTAGAGGTTTTGATACAGTAGGACGCCCGAAAATGTCCCGGACATCCAAAATCACTGCCCGGTACCAAAAGCAGATCATAGGCTTTTGCTTTTTCACAAAATGCTCTGTCATCTTCTTCCAGACATCTTGGAAAAAGATAAAACGCTCCTTCCGGCTTGACACAAGTAATGCCGGCTTTTTTTAACCCTTCATATAAAAGTTCCCTGTTCTTTTCATAAATGCTGATATCTGACGGTTTTCCGGCACATCTTGCTACAACCTTCTGAAACAATGACGGTGCATTGACATGGGTCAGAACTCTGGCTGCCCCAGCAATGGCTGCATAAATTTTCGAAAATTCCGTAACTTCCCCCGGCACTACGATATATCCAATCCGTTCTCCTGCCAGTGAAAATGATTTGCTGTAAGAATAGCATACCAGTGTATCTGCATAGTATTTTGTCACATAAGGTACTTCTATCCCATCATAGACCACTTCTCGATAGGGTTCATCCGAAATAAGAAAGATCGGATGCTGATATTCTTCAGACCTTTCCTTTAGGAGCTTCGCTAGTTTCTGTATGGTCTCTTCAGAATAAACCACGCCGCTTGGGTTATTTGGAGAATTGATAATTACTGCCTTGGTATGTTCATTGATCATTTCTTCAAATTTTTCAAAATTGATCTGAAAAGTCTCAATATCCGCCGGAACCACTTTCAATTCACATCCCACAGACTCCACAAAACAGCGATATTCCGGAAAATACGGTGCAAAAGTGATAAATTCGTCCCCTTCCTGTGCCAATGCTTTAAAACAGATGGTAATGGAAGCTGCCGCACCTGCCGTCATAAAAAGATTCTGCATTCCAAAAGCAGTTCCAAAACGTTCATTTATGCTCTCTGCCAGAATTTTCCGAGCATTCGGATCCCCGGCAGCTACCGTATATCCATGTACCTGACATGGCTCTTCTTCATTTAAAATATCAAAAATTGCCTGTTTTACAAACTCTGGCGTAGGTACATTGGGATTTCCCAAACTAAAATCATAAACATTTTCTTCCCCTACAACGGCTGCACGCTGTTTTCCATATTCAAAGATCTCACGGATCGTTGATTTTTTACTTCCTAACTGGTACATTTTTTCTGAATACATTCTCTTTTCCTCACTTCACTACATCTGATGTCGTACAACTCGGTACTCGTCCCCATTTCGATAATAAGGACAATTATAATGTGAATCGCTATAAAAACGCGCCACTTCATCCTCATCTAAATTAATCTGACATAAATATTCTTCATATTCCTCATCATATTCAAAATATGCACATTCCTCGCATCTGGTTGCCATTGATTCGTCCTCCATCCTTTTGTTCCTCATTATACTACAAACATTTTAGAAAAAAAAGAAAAACGGACAACAGATTTGTTCTGCTGTCCGTCTACGCGCAAGAGCGAAGGGAATCTATTTTGGGAGTAATACTCTTAACGCATCATCTTTTTGACCAGTTCATCTTTTCTGCTTCTGCTTAACGGAATTTCTTCCCCTGTGCGCAGCAAAAGTTTGTACCGGCTAACATCTACCACTACCGCAGCAATATAGGCAATATTTACCAAATAGCTGTTATTGCAGCGAAAAAATCTCTGAGGCGGAAGCTTTTCTTCCAACTCTGCAAGCTTTCCATGAAGGAGAAACTGCCTGTCACTGTAATGAAACAAAAGACTCCGATTATTTGTCTCCACAAACCGCAGTTTATTCAAATTCAATCTGCACATCTCGCTGTTTTTATCCATCCATATATAAGGTTTTTCCAGAATATGCTCGCAGGTTAAAAACTTCTTTAACTCCTTTCGGATCTTAAAATACCAAAATGGTTTTTCAAAATGATTTTTTGCATCAAAATCATATCCGATGGACATACATTCCCGTGTTTCAGAGGCAAGCAGCAAATAGGCATGTTCATTGTGATACCTGATTGTTTCCAAAAAATCTTTGATATTCATTTCCGGAATACTGGTGTTGATCAGAAAAATGTCATAACTTGACAAATCTGTTTGCAGAAACTCCTTTGCATCATCATAAGCATGGATACACATCTGTATTCTAAGATCTTCTTCTGCCCGACGCAAATATTGCAGCAGCTGCTGCAGATCTCCTGCATCATCCTCAAAAATTCCAATGATAAATTTTTTCATATTCCTTCCTCAATTTAGAAAAATCTCAGAACCATCATCGCAATATCCTGCTCCCGTGATGCAGCTCCCTCAAATTTTTCCACATCCTCTTCCAGGATTTCCACGATTTTCTTCAGATCATATGCTTCCTTCACAATTTGATTTAACCGCATCTGCATATGTGCCTCACTGTATTGCATATGTTCTACATTTTCAGCCTCTACCAGTCCTTTGGTATATAAAAACAACAGATCTCCCTGGGTCATCTTTACAGTTTGCTGCCAATAAGGAACACCTTCCATACTGCCCAGTACAAAACAATCTGTTACCGGAAGCCATTCAAATTCTCCCCCTGCATGTTTCAATAACGGCTGGCTCTGACCCGCATTTACATAGACAAAATCCCCGCTGATCAGATCTAAAATCCCTAAGAATGCCGAAGTTGTCATTCCCTGATTACTTTCACTCAACTGATTATTGGTTTCCGTAAAAACCCGAGCTGGAGAATATCCTAGCTGTGCATAATTTTTAATCATTGTTTTGGTGATCATCATCAAAAGAGCCGCTGGAACTCCCTTTCCCTGTATTTCTCCAGTCATTACTGCAAGATGTGTCTGATCCACAAGAAAAAAATCATAAAAACTTCCTCCCATCTCTCTTGCCACTGCCAGCTTTGCATAAATATCAAATTCTGTTCGCTCTGGAAACGCCGGAAATGTACATGGAAGCATGGAAAGCTGGATACCTGTGGCAACATTTAATTCCGCACTGATCCGCTCCTTCTCAGCAGTTACCTGGCTTAAATTTCCCATATAAGAAACCAGTTCCTCGGTCATGTGTGTCAGACTTTCACTTAAAGCCTGTATTTCATCACCTGTATGTACTTGGGGATCCCGAAAACTCAATTCGGCCGGCGAAAGACCGCTACTGCTTTGTTCCACAAAATTCACGGCACTTTCAGACATTCTGCGTACCGGTGCCACCACCGTTTTGTTGATCTGATGTAAGAGCCAGCATAAAAAGACTGCGGCGATTACAACCGTTCCAATCAATACATACAGCAGATACTGCTGCAGATCTGAATAAATCTTATCCATGGGAATATCCACCCCGATCAAACCTACAGCGGAACCGTCTTCCATACAGACCGGATATAATCCGGTCAATACATAACCAAATTCTGAACGGTTGGAAAGATAGGTCATTTCTTCTTTTCCCTGCATTGCCTCCAGAAACTGCTCCGCCATTTCCTTCGGAAATCCCTCCCCTGACAGATCTCCCAGTGAATCAATCTCTCCATATTCTTCTTTTTCTTCTTCCGTGGCAGCATTCCAAACATATACTGCATTATCCACAGACGAAGCATTCAACGGCCGGATCACATAGATAAATTCCACCTGTGATCTCATTTTTATATGATCTAGTTCTTGTTGTGTCATCGCATACTGTTTACTTTTTTCTCCGGTTTCAATACATTCGTTCATGTCCACAGGATCAATGGTACCTCTTGCAAGTTCAACAATTGTAGAAATATACTGCTGATACTGCTCCAAAATATTTTTATAATAGGTATAAAATCCCAAGGCTCCAAGGGCTGTGCTTAAAACAAGGGCAAAAACACTGCAGAACATTGCCATTTTACGGCTCAATCGTTTTTTGGATGTTCCCATCATAAGTCCTTCCTCTCTGCCTTTTTGCTTTTATGAAATACCAATGCATAGATTCCGTTCATCAAACCGGAGACTGCTACAAATCCGGCAATTCCCGGAAGAACAGACGCCCCGGACATCATACTTCCAAAAAGAACAGGTCCTGCAGCTTCTCCGATGTTATCTACAAAATTGTAGATTCCCATGGCGGAATCTTCCCCATATTCCTTGACATCCTTCATTTCTACAAAATATAACTGCCGCACAGAACTTCCAAAACTTCCTGCTGCTCCCAACAATAAAAGTACGAAAATCAGCATTGACACAGAACTGTTCCAGCCAAATAACAAAAGTGCCGCAAAGGAAAGCAGACTGGACAGATAGATACTCGTATGTCCCAGATGTTCCGCCATGTAGTTAGTTGCTGCCACACTCAGATACACACTGCACAAAGAATTCAGCATCAGCAAAAGGCAAACTGTATTTTCACTAAATCCCATGGCATCTCCATAAATTGGCACATAATAAAATACAAAACTGTTGATGATCACATAGGGTACTTGTATGAGAAGCAGATAGGAAACCGCTCTTTTGGATCTCCACAATGCTTTTCCAGACGTTTTCTTTCCTGGATCGACCGAAACCTTTGCCACGTATCTACCCATAAACCAGAACAATACTGCAACCAGAAGCCATCCCGAAGCCGAACAGACAAAAACGGTTCTCTGTCCTATACTTCCTGCCAGAGATGCTCCCAACATCATGCCGCAGTTAATGCCCGAAAGACTTCCTGCATTTAAGATAGAAAACCCTTCCTGACGCACCTGACTGTCCTGTGTATCTGCAATAAAAATATTCAGGGAGTTGCTGATCAGTCCCATACCTATTCCATTAAAGATCAGTCCCGCCACCAGACACAGATAATCTCCCCCAAAAAACAGGAGCAGATCACCACACATACTTACCAGTCCGCTGACAGCTGCAACACATCGAAATGAAAATCTTCGCAGAAGTTTTGCACAAAACAATGAGGTCAATCCAATAAATGCCATATTTAACGTAATCGGCAGAGAAGCTGCCAGTTCTCTCGAAATTCCCAAGGAATCTGTTACGAAGCCTGCCGCGTAAACCGGAAGAAAAGAACTTGCGATATTAAATGCAATATAAGTGATGAAAATACTGCATCGAAGCAAATGAAGGGGCATTCCCTCATGATTTTTCTGCTTTTCCTCCTGATATTTCGTCCTTAAGTCAAAGAAGGATAAGATTTCCCCAAACAGGAATAAAACGATCAGGATCACCATCACCAGATTCAGCATGATCGAATTTCTCATTTCATCCACCTTGGTTGTGATCACCTCTGAAGTTGTTCCAATCTCAATCACACCAGCTACCTGACCTGCACTTGTCAGCACCGGCACCCGGACATAAATATAGGAACCTGTCACATCATCTTTCCCGTCATTTCTAACAGAATCACCTGTTTCATAGATATATCCCAATTCTTTGGTTTCTTCTTCATCTAAGGGATAATAGGTTCCTATCGAATTATCCAGATAGGCAATGGCAAACCCCTTCTTCTCTTCCAGTCGGAGTACATTTCCATACATTTCCCGGACAGACGCATCTTCCCTGTTCAGCGCCAATTCCATGGTCTCCATGATCGCTTTGTAATCTTCACCCATATAATCTTCACAGGTTCTTATCCTCTGCAGGCGGTCTCCATCCATCATCCCGCTGGTTGTATATGCCAAAGCGTAAAGTTTACTGACCAATTCTTCTCTGTAAATACCGGAAAACTGTTCCAAAAGCTGGGTAACGATGATCATGGCAACCAAAGCTGCCGTACCTGCTGCCAAAAGACCGCTTCTTTGCACCGTTGATAGTCGAATTTCCTTTACCCGGCTGAAAATACGAAGGATCAACCATAAACCTGAAATCACTGTCAGAACTGTTGTTGCCTGATAAAGCGTTTCTTCCATCAGATAGGAAAAACTCTTCTCATATGCATAGACCGTGTCTATCTCTGTATGTTCCTGCATCCGCATGGAAATTCCCCAGTCATTCCAAATACCTAAGGCAGTCGTTCCATCCTTCTGTAACGCAGAAGTGATCGTTAAGACCTGGCCCTGATCCATATAGGTCTCTAAAGTTCCGCTTTCCTTTGACAGACGATAGATCTGATTGGTACGGATATCTGTGATATAAAGATTTTCTTCCCCATCGGATGCTAGCCGGTAAAAGGCAGTTTTTCCAATATATTGTGGATCCCCGGCCGTATCATATAAAATTTCTACCGCATTTTTCCTTCCCTTTAGAACTTTTCCACGCTTATCCAGTGCATAAACCGTCTGCGCCTGAAAATCAATTTCGTAATCCTGAATCAGATCAAACGCATTGGGATACGCAAAAAACTGTTCTTCACGGATCTCACCATTTTCCAATGAAATACGAAACATGGAAAATCCGTCCTGATCAGACTGAACATAGTACAAACTGTTTTCCACACAAGTCAATGCAAACAGTTTGTGCTTATTTACCCATTCTTCATAAGAAATATCCAAAATGGTATCTTCATAATTTCCATCCCTGTCATACACGAGGATACATTCTCTTCCGATGGCTGACCCCGTTTCATCCCAACTGGCATCCAACAGATAGATCTTTCCATCTTCTCCAAATGCCAGGTCTTCCGCATACCAAAAGGTATCGGCCTCCTTCTCATTGCTTTTGAGCAGAAATTCCACCTTTTGATCCCGGTTAACCTTTAAAACTCTGGAACGTTCTTCATCGATCACATAGATATTCCCCTGTGCATCTGCCTGTGCCAGATATGGATTGACAAGTTCCACCTCTCTTCCAGGGCGGATCTCATACCAGTCCTTCCACTCCCTGATACCTGTCAGTGCCAGAAAAAACAGCACAAGCATCAGCACATCCCACTTTAAGATTTTTTTCTGTGTGACAAATCTTTTGATCTTCTCCCATTTTTTCATTTGATCATTTCCCTTCTCATTCCCTTGTTGCTTCCAAATATTCCTTATCTTCCAGCGGTGCATTAAAAATCGTATCACGATGATTTTTACTCAGCCGTTCCGGATAAAGAATAGAAGATAATGTAAATGCTGATTGATGAACCTTTTTGCACTTCCTATAAGAATCTGTTTCATCCAGGTTATCAATCTGGATGACCTGCTCTGTCCCCCAAAAATAAAAAGGTAGCGCCAGCATCGAAATATAATCGAAAATCGCATCCGTTTTTTTCCTTTTTGAAGTCATCCGATGGATCAGTCCTGATTTTTGAAAATAAATTTCCCTTTTTTCATGAAATTCCTTACATAATTCCTGATCTCTTTCATGTAAAACTTTCACTTCAATCTGTGGGTATTTTTTCTTTAAATTTTCAATTCTTTCCAGATAAAGATCGGCAATCTTTCGTGTTTGTGAACGGAAGTCCAAAACAATCTGCTCCCGCATCTTTTCCTCCAGAGGTGCCAGTACGGTTTCTAAATACTTCAGATAAGAAATATCCGGAATCGGAATTGCGATCTTCGCCCCAAGAGCCTTTGCAAATTCAAACAGCACCTCCAGACTTTGCTGTTCCTGTACCGTTACACTCTTTTTCCGGTTTCGAAAGCTGATTTTTTTGATCTTTTGATGCCAATGTTCCACATGATCCGCAAAATCTATTTTTCCGGGTTGTTGGTCATATCGTCTCCCACTGCTGAAATCATAGGAAAACGCTCTGCCATCTTTGTGACAGATAATCACCTCCACTTCGTATGTTCCAAAAAGACACGGTCCTCCCACGATCCCAATCGTTTTTCCCTCTTCTACTGATTTCCTGATACTTGGAATATCTGAAAAAAACAGCGGACATTCCCGGATCCAGGGAAGATTAACCGTATGCAGGATTGGAAGCTTTTTTTCAAGATCGGAAAAATCCCCCATGCTCACTGTATTTTTATATACGAAGGTCTGACGTTTTTTCAGTCCATAGATTTTCTGCATCTCCCATTCTGCTTCTGCTTCATAATAGGCATTCATATCCCTTAAAGCCTTTCCAATCCCCTGTTTTGCACAGCGAAGTGCCTGAATTTCTGTCCTATGCTCATACCCTGCCGGATCTGCCTTTTTTAATTCTTTTAACTTTCCGGCAATCGACCTTTCTTCCTCTTTTAACCTTTGATAGATTTCATTTTGTTTCTTCTGGTCTGTTTTTTCCAAAAAAACATCTTGACTCCATGAATTGTCTATCCATTTATCCAAAGTTTCTAATTGAAAGAAATCACCGGCTGTAATTACAAAATCCCGAACCTGTGGATTACATAAAATATAAATTGTTTCTTCTGCTGATTGCTTGTTTAAGAGTTCATTGATCGATGTTCTCATTTTTCATTTCCTGCACTTCACATTAATATTCTTCTAATTGAATCTGCTTCTTACCTGTATTTTGAATTTCCTGACACCGGTTGCAAAGATATAGATATTGCTTTGCTGCACCATCCATACGATTTGCCTTTAATACCTCTATAAAATGAAGTCTTGCATCATAAAATTTCTGTTCCTGAAAAAGGTGCACCCCCTTTTCAAACAAAAGTTTTGTTTTACGTTTCAGATTTCTGCTTACCTGATCGTCTCCGTCATAAACATCATAAATATTTTCAAAAGCTCCAGAAGAACGTATTAGGATTTTCCCCAGATAACGGCTGTTATAATTTCTTTCAAAATCCCTGATCTGTTCCTTCAGTCCTCCTGTCAGCAGGATCCGTGCACCATACCGATTTCCGATTTCCTGTAAAAAATCAGCAAATCCCGTAGTTTCTGAGATAGTCAGTGTACCAAATCGTTTTTCATCACCAACCATCCCAACCATCACATCTCCGTAGGCAAGCCCCATTGCAAATTCCTGTGCCCCTGTTTCCTTCAAATCCATCGCCTCGCAGATTGAAATCGCTGCTCTTAATGCTCCTTCCGGACTTTTTAGAAAAAACGCCTTTAGACCGGCATCTACAAACCGGTCTATTTCCCCTTCCTGATATAATACAGATGGAACAACATGCTTTAGTACATCATTAATATATTGAAAGATTTCTTCTGCTGTTTTGGTACGAATCCAATGAAGAAATCCATGAATATTAAAGGACAACACTGCAGCCGGAACCACTTTGGGCTCTCCAAGACGAATTTTTCCTAAAGTTCCATTCTGTAAAAGATCCAGAAGCTGTTTTGGCAGCATTGCCTCCTGCAATGTTTTGTTTTTTACTGCTTCTTCAGATATGTGAGTGCCTGTACTTACCTGTTGTTTTAGCTTATTGTTCTTTCTGATCAGCCAGAGGAATACTCCTGCAATGCAGCCCCAAAGGAGGCACAAGAGTATTGTTCCTATTATTTTTGTACTCATAGGTATTTTTCCTCCCCTATTTTACCTGCACATTGACTGTGCTGGGATTCTGTATCTGGATCACTCCTCCATAAGCACACATACATTTACTGGTTTGTGTAAGACACGGTTTTCCTCCTACCAGGATTGTGGGACTTCCCGGTGCCCAAGGAGCAGTGATCACAGGAATACAAGGCATGGGAGTCAGCACGCCCATTGCCGCTGCTGTTGCCGAAGCCACGGTAGGGTTTGACATACTGCTGCACATTCCAAAAGGCAGAATATTCACCATTGGTACCTGATCCATGATCGTCGCCATCGGCATCTTGCTCATCACTCTTGCCGCCGGCAAAACTGTTAATGCAGAAGGTGCTGCACCAAAACTGCACATCAATGTGGCACCGCCAAATACGCCAAAACTCATCCTTTTTTCTCCTCTTCGTAAATTTCTTCTGTGATTTTGTTTTCCTTCTCTGGAAACAGCTGCAAGATCCTGCAGATTTCCGGTTCCTGTTCTTTTCCTTTGATCAGGCAAATACTGTTTTCCGTCGGAATATGACGGATCGGCAGATAAAACCGGCCTTCCCGATCTGCTGTTACTTCATACACCGGGTAGATTGAAGTTCCCACCTTTTTATAACTATTTTTCAACGGATGTTCCATCTGACACACTTCATCCCTTTGATCAGTAATCCTAAAAAATTCTCTTGTTTCTCCATTTTTAATACAGAGTGTTTTTCCTTCTAAATGTATGATTTCCGGCAAAAAGATGGAGATTTCCTTCCTCTTCGTTTTCGGTTCATAATCGTATAAAAGCTTATAATTTTTCTTCTGTTCCGGAAACAACAATCGTATCCGGCTATATGGCCGAATCTTCCCTTTAATACAGGTCGCTCCTGCCGGAAGCGGATAAGCAGCATTTGGAAGCATACGGATCTGAAACACCTGTATTCCATTTCCAAGAGGAAATTCCAATACCTGTTTCTGATAAAGCGGATCTTCCATGCAAATGCTTACACGGCTTCCTTCTAGATCACAAAACACATGATATCCATCCATTTTACGGATTGACTGTCTGCTTCCGTCTTCTGTATACATACGAAAAGAAGGGCTTTTGATCACATTTTCTGTAAAATCGTCTATTGGAAGGATTACCAGAGATACTTCTCTTTTTAACCTTACAGTCATATAGTTCCTATTCATCTATTCCTCCACGCGAAATTCTACGCTGCCAACCCGTTGGATGTCTCTTGTTTTTGAAGATTCTATGGAAACCGGTCCCACTTTATAGAAAAGAGAAGGTTTCACCGCAAGATTCGGAAAATTCCATAATTTGATCTTTTCATCCATCTCCAGCTTTCTCATTTCCAAACGAACTCCTTCACGTCCTTTGCCGCTGATAAATTCCATACTTTCTGTATCCAGTACTCCATAATCTCTGAAAATCTGGATGACTCTTCCCATGATCCTTTGTTCTTCTTCTGCCCGGAATTTCACATCACTGGCTGAAAATGCAGTAATCATATAGGAAAGAGACAGATACACCGGCGGATATTTTTGTCGTTTGATCCCATCAGAAACCATTCCACTCTGTCGGTAATCCTCACTCTCACTCACATCATACAAATGCACACATAAGGTCAAATCTCCTCTGTCAGCCGGTGTTGCCAATCCGATCGCATCCGCATTTTGAATGATCTGGGGCACCAATTCTTTTCTCAGCAGCCGCACCAATGCATTCCCAGTTTCCGTAATAACCGTATAACTGCCCATGACTGCTTCCTCCATTTCTTTCTGTTTATTCTGCTGATTCCGGATTCTCCTGTATTCCCGAAGCTTCCGGTGCCGCCTCAGCCAGCGGTGTATTTTTGTAAAATGTACCTTCATAAACCAGCACACCGGTCGCGATGTCATACATTGCACCTTTTCCATTATAGGTTCCCATTAAAAATTCTCCTTCGTAGGCCAGAACACTTTCTATGTAATATTTTCCGGATCCGTCATATTCTCCTTCCCTAAAACTTCCTTCATAGATCAATGCCTGTGTTTTGGGATCGTAAAGTTTTCCTTCTCCATCATACAGACCTCCATAAAAGCTGCCTTCATATAAGAGATTTCCCGTTCCTTCATCATAGAGCCGTCCATCGCCGGACCACTCACCCTTTGCAAAATTACCATCATATACAAGAATTCCTGTTTCTTCCTGATATTGACGACCCGCTCCCTCGTAGCTACCTTCCAGGAAACTGCCTTCGTAGATCAAAATTTCATCCAAAAACTGTTTTCCCTGACCTTCATAAAGCCCTGTCTTTACCTCTCCTTCATAGATCAGACTGCCATCTTCGTCATAAATTCGCGCTGTTCCCTGATCCGGCTGATCCTGGGAAAAACTCCCCTCATAGATTAAAGTTCCATCCTTGGCATAGGATCTTCCGGTCCCGGATTTTTTCCCCTGAGAAAATTCACCTTCATAGGATAACCATCCAACTTCATCATAAAGTATTCCTTTCCCATCATAGAGTCCCTGAGAAAATTCGCCTTCATAAAAAACTTTTCCGTCCTCATTATAAAGGGTTCCCTTTCCATCATAGAGTCCCTGGGAAAATCCTCCACGAAACAGTTCTTTTCCATTCTCATGATATAAAATTCCTGTTCCGTCATAACATCCCTGGGAGAATCCTCCCTGATATAATACAGTGCCATTTTCACGATACAAGGTTCCGGTGCCATCATATCCATTGGCATGAAATTCTCCCCGATATTTCAATGTGCCATCCGTATAATAACTTTCCCCCTGACCACTATACTGTTCCGATTGAAATTCTCCCCGATACAGAAGATTTCCTTCATAGTCATATAAAGTTCCCTGACCATTGATTCTTCCTTCCGACAAGGTTCCTGTAAACAAGACGTTATCAAGTGCAAGATCTCCCACCAAGCGCACTTTTCCGTTGTATCCGATCATTTCCTGGGAATTGATGACCATCGTCTTTGTCAGATATCTTGACTGGATCCATGGATAGATCACCTTTGTAATCAGCAATGGCAGAAAAATCAAAAGAAGCAATGCTACATACAGCAGTTTCTTCGCAATATACTGATCTCCCACCGCAACATATTCTTTTAAAGACTTTGGTTTTTCTCCAGCCTGCTTGATCTTTGTCTTTACGTCACCGCTTACCTTTCCAACAATTGATGTTGGACTGACTACCCGCACAATCTTTCGATACAACAGTAGAAATGGTGCCGTAACCGTCCGTATAATTCTGCGTATTCCATAGAACAATGCATTTTTTATGTTAAAACTTGACATTCTTACTCTTCTCCATTCTCCTGTACAACGGCTTCCGGTTCCTCGACGATAAGATCACCGATCTGACTCATAGTCTGGATCATTGTCTGGGAACTGCTGTGATCCTGCAGTTTCGTGATCACATACACCACTGCCGCCACCACGATCACAACTGCAAGGATCTTTTGACCAATCTTCATCAGCTTCTTCATTCTTTCCCAAAAACGAAACAGAAATGTCTTTGGCAACGGTTCCTTTTGATCTTCCTTTAAAAAGTCTTCATAAACCGGCAGAAATTCCTGAAACATCTGGATATAACTGTTCCACATTCCACTTTCCAATCCCTGAAGATATTCATTCAGCCGAGGATAGATCTGTTTTTTCGCTTCATCTGAAAATAACAGTAAAAAAATTTTCCTAAGCTGCAGTCCCACATCCTGAACAGTAAACTCTTCAAATTGTTCCACCTGTTTCAAATGATAATTCCAATGGATTTCCAGACTCCTGCTGACCGTGATCTGATCTGTTTCCAATCCGTTCCATGCAAAATATGGATGAGGGTTTTGCATTAACAGCCGTTCAAAAATTCCTCTTGCAATCTCAGCCCGCTCTCTTCGTCCGCAATATTCCCTCTGAAGATGCTCCGTCAGACTCTGATCCTTGCTGTAGCATAGGACGATCAGGAAATTCTCATTTTCCCGAAAACATTCCAGATAATCCGTAAACTCCCGTCCTTTGATCTTTTCTTCTAAAAAAATCGTCAGACGTTTTGCCAGCACAGCATCTGTGATGCGTATAAGCAGACGTGAGACTTCTTCTCCTGTCTGTTCCGTACACAAAAATTCTTCTGTTTTATTGGTTCCTCCTAAATGCCGCATTACCTGGTAACTGCGGTCAAAGTTGGTAAATCTCATTGATCTGCACCCTTTTCTCTTACGATTACAAAGATTGACGCTTTTACTTCCGGATACGCTGCACTTACAGCAGTTACCTCGTATACACCTGCAGTATTTGGTGCAGTATACATTCCATTGGCATCAATGGTTCCTCCATGATCTTTTACCTGCCAGATCAGACTGGTATCCGGCATATTGCTGCATACGGCTTCTAAATAATAACTCTCTCTGATATTCAGATTTAATACATTTGGTCGGATAAAGATCCTTCGCTCCTTCTTTTCTTCGATCAGTTCTTTCCGGTCACGGATTGCCGTCCAGTGGATCCTTAATCGGTCTCTGGAAGTCGTTGCCTGCATTTTCAGCCCGATCACAAAAGTTCCTTTTTGTGCATCTGCCTTGGCAGCCAGTTCCACTTGGGCTACATCCTCCTGAAAGATTCCCGGCGCACCAAAATAAGTTTCCGAATCCTCTTCCCCTTCCAGACTTAAAACGATCGTTGTCTCTCCCATTCCCAAGCCATGGGAGATCTCCCGACTGAAGAAACGTTTGCCTTTGGCTGCTCCAATCCCGAAGGAAAAAATCTCTACGCCTTCTGCGATCAACGGACCGCATGTTTCCCCTTTGGTATTTCCGACCCGTTCATTTTCCGGACCGTTCATTCGTTCCTGTCCTGTATACTGCGGACTGTTCATCTTCCAAAGGGCATCCTGCAAAAATGGGCTTGCTATATACTGCCCAAAAGGCATTTTTTCCACTTCATCGATCACAACTGTATCGCCAGCCCGCAAAAGGGTAATCTTTGCAAGATAAAGATCCGGATTTCCACTGTCCTTTAAAATCTGATCCATTCCCTTTTCATAATAGCTTTTCTGTACTTTTTCCTTACCGGAACCATTGCCGATCTGGATCACTAACCGGCCCTTGGCCTCCTCCTGAATCTGATTCTGGCCAATCCGTAATTTGAAACTGTCCGGTATCACACAAATACTTCCCTGTGTATTTTTTACACCTAGGGTATCCAGCTGATAGGTATATGTATAACGTCCGGATTTTTCAAACAGTCTCTCATCAAAGGAAACCGTCATATGCGATCTGCCCTCATAGGAAAGACATACCAGATCCAGTTCATAAGAAAATGCGAAATGATCCTGCTGTCCCATGTTCTCCACTTCGATCCTCAATTCTGTCACATCTTTTCCGCTGGCAAATTTCGGCAAAACCTGTCGGATTCTAATGCCCTTTCCCCAATAAATCGTCTGTGAACTTTCAAAAAGACTGCTGCTTGATAAATTGGTCGTTTCCGGTTCATTTCTGGTTAAGAACAGTCTGTATCCTTCCCGGATCTTATTATATGCGGTTCCATTTTTTTCTCCGCCATTGCTGATACTGTGTACAGCCTGTGCCTCTTCTTCCTCATAAGCTGCACAAAGATATAAATATCCTGTATTGCGATCTTCTTCATAATCAGAAAACCCTTCCAGCATACGCAAAGGTCTTACCACAGGTTCATCGATTACGATTTCCCGTCCAAAATCATCAATTGCCAAACCATTTTCAATCAGAAGACTTGTGTCATCCACTGCTACCACATTCATTCCTGTCACAACACCTGCTCCATAAAGGAAGCGATTCATCATTCGTCTCTTATCATTTCCATATTTCTGCTCTAGACGAAAATCATCCACGGAGAGCAGTTTTCCATAGTAATAATTGTTGCGCTCAAAAGGAAAAAAATTTGTATTCTTCATGTCATGCTCCTTCTCTCTTCTTCACCTGTCAAAGTGGCAAATGCCAATCTGGTATTTGTATCTAAGGCCGCCTTTTCATATTGGCCCAGAACACTGTTCACACCCAGATAGGAATATCCGTCTGTAAAAATATAAGGTTTTAATACAATCAGATTTACCTCCATCTGAACCGGCTTAATCTGTTCTAAAATTCTTAAAAGGGTCTGATGCTCCTGATATGCCGGAATATTTTCTTCCTTCACCAAAACGGTAAAACATCCTGGATCATCCTCATACAGCTGTTCCAAAAGTTTTCCGTAGGATCCATTGTTTTGATAAACCGACCAATCCTGCCATTCGATCACAAATGGCTTTTCTCCTGTATACAGTTCTACCAAAAGCTCAATTCCCCTTCTGGTACCTCTGCTGGCTTGAAATTCCATCGCATGCTCCAGCAAAAATCGCAACTGACTTTCTCTCCACATATAAGGAGTTTCAATGTCCAGCCATCCTGCCAATTCTTCCAAAAACTGCTGATCCGCCGTCTTCGGGTCAAGTTGCTGTGGAAATGATTTGATTTCCCCGCCGACATCCTCATACAGAGATTGGAAGACCGCCAGATATCGATCCAGAAAGGACTGATTTCCCATCTGCTTTTGATACAATTCCGGAAGATATTTCATCCAGCTCTGTGCCGGAAATGTGATCATAAACTCTCCCAGTGCCACAGGTTCATCTGTCTGTGGATAAACTTCCAAAAGAAACCAAAGATATCTTCCTTCCAGACCATGGAGCAAAATATCCTGACTGTAACTCATTTCCTTTTTTAAAAACGGTTCCAGTCTTTTCTTTTTTTCCGACAATGACAGCTCCGCAGATTTTAACAGTTCTTTTAGATTCATGGTTTCTCCCTGCTCCAGATACTGAATGGTATCCGATGCATAAAAGGAAATTCTTATGGCTGCTGACCCCTTCTTTTTTTGTTTTCCGGTCATTCGATGCCATATCGTTCCCTCTTTTCCACTGTCCAGGATCCTGGAAAAAAAAGCTGCCTTTCCAAAAAAACCTGTTTCGGTTACCAGCCCTGAAGGACTTCCCTCCATATGTTCCGCATAGCCTCTGTTATAATCGGAAGTTTTATTGAAAACAAAATATTTCATACCTTCCTACCTCTTCTTTTCTATTCATCGATCGAACAGGAACAATGGATCTGAATCTCATCTGCAATCCCGTTTCCCGGAAACAACAGATCTCCATATACATTCCTACGAATTCCATTTCCTTTGGCATCCAGCACCAGAGATCGTACCCCCAGTACACACTCTAGCCGGTCAATACAGCCATAAAGTCCGCTGTAAGAAATTTGACCGCCAAATTGCTTTTGCAGCGGGGCAATATAGTTTTCAACTGCCTGACAAATTCTTTCCTTTGCTCCCTGATACTGTGGTCTTGTAGTCACCTCCAGATAAACGGATACTGTCCCATATGCCGGTGATAGCATTCTAAAACTTACACCAAGCATTCTTCCCGGCTCCAGATACTGACAGATATTCTCGATCAATGCCGGTTTTAATCGTGGTCTTTTCTCAAGGCTTAAAGGCTTTACAACCATTTGAATCTCATTTCCACCTCCCGGACTTGTAAATTCTCCTGTTCCTGCCAATGCCTTGCAGCTTTCAATCCGAAGCCCCGGCGTTTTTCGGATTGCCCGCTCATAATCTTCTGCTGTGACCATATTTCTTGCTTCTGTTAATTCCTTTCGCACCCTGGCAAATGCTGCTGAAAGTGATTCTTCCTCCATACCGCCTGCTGCATCTCTAGGATTCCACGCTACGGACTTTTCTAAGGATTTTAAAGTAAAATGATCAATCTTTCCCTTCTTTACATTTCCTCCGCTTCCTAGAACTCTCGTATAAGATACCAGAAGAATTTTTCCCTCTGGTGCCATCCCGTGAATGCTGTCCCCAAATCGAATTTGACCATTGGCACAATCCGCAATATAATGCCTGTCTTCCGGCCCCGAACCGGAAAAATCTCTTTTTTTCTCCCATTTTCGGTAACACCCCGGCTCTTCCGGATCCTCGATCAAAAGTTCCAGATTCTCAGAAGATCCCCTTGTTTCATCCAGGAAGAAGATCTCATTGGGAAAGCCACTTCCTTTGCCTATAACTTGATGCGCTGTATACCATTCTTCCTCTTTTGAAACCAATATGTAAAAAGTTCCATTTTCAAATTCCTGTAATGTAACATCTGACAGCCAGATCCTTAATACGCCTTCTTCTTTTCTGGTCTCTTTGATCACAACCCTTTGATACCGTTCCTCCCTGCACTGATAGACCTGAAATTCTCCCGCTTCACAAAGTCCGTGAGAAATCCATAAAACTGGCTCATTTTCGTCACAAATTTCTTTTTCTGCTTCCAAAAATACCGCAACTGTTTCTTTTTGTGTCACCTTTAACGTGTTGACATCCAAAAATCTTAATACCGGCGGCATTTCATACTGGCTGTCTTTTAACTCCATTCTAAGGAAATATCCCAATTCCCCATCAATCTGTCTTTCCTGCATTTCTCCCGGTACACGAAAAGTCAGCTGTCCGTCAAATAAAAATCCAAAGGTTGTATCTTTTAAAATCTCCAATTCCTGATAACATTCTCCATTCCAAAAAGTAAAACGGATCTTTGCCAGAGGAAGCGTATCTTTTTGTGCCGGATTTCTTGGACATTCTGTCTCCTCCGCCTCCCAGCAGGTCAGATTGATCGTTTCATTGGCCGGCAGTGCTTTTGAAAATCCCAGATAAAATACAGTTCCCGTTAACGCTTCACGCCCAAAAGGATAAAAGGCCAGATCATGTCCAAGTTCCAGCTGCTCTCTGTCAAGAAAACTAACTTTGCGATTTTTCCATCCAAATGCACATTGAATACATACGCCCGGAAGCAGTTGCTCCTCCGTCGTTTCAAAAGGTACCCCCGAAGCTTCCAATCCTGTTCCTTTCAAAATATGAAGCGGAGTTTCAGCCTTTGTACAAACAAAGGCTGAAGCACTTTTTTGATGCCTTACCCGGGTTCCTAAAAGTTTCAGATATTTTTCTCTGTGAAGTTCTCCTATATGATCGAGCTCATACTGCTGGATTTCTTTCAGCCATGCAAAAAGTTCCACCAGTGTGATGCCCGGATCATGATAATTAAAATCTGTCCATTCCGGATAATAACCTGCAATTCTCTTTTTTGCTGTTTCCAGCATCTCCTCAAATGTGATTTGATCTAAATGAATATCCGGCAACATGTGAAACCTCCTGTCTTTTTAATTTTCCTGTACATTTACTATAATTTCATGATTTCCACTGACCGGCAGAATATAGGGATGCTTTGCTATGATTTCCGGATCTACTTCCTGACGTCCTTTTGGTCCATTTACCAAAGCAACCAGGTAAACTTTCCGAATCTGCACAATCTCCGGAATTTCTTTGATCGCATTCCGAAGCTGCATTGCCCCCGGAAATTGACCGATTGCCCAGCCATTTCCATCAAAATGACCATTCATAGGATCTAAAAATCGGGAAATCTGTTCCTGTACTCTTCTTCTTACCTGAAAAACTTCCTGAAAACTTTTGATCACAACTTCTGCCATAACTTTCACTTCTACCAGCTTTGGTCCGGTTACATAAAACTGTTTTCTAGTGACAATTCCTGGATCCATCCTTGGAATAAGATACTGACGGATACTTTCCTGTATAGATGTTATCTGACTTTTATCCATTTGATCACCCTCCGGTAAAATAACCAGGGTCACCGCTCCGGGTTCTTTTTCACCTTCTTCATTTCTTCCGCCAAAACATCTTACCTTCTTCAGCACTCTGGAAGCCTCCATGGCCAGTTCCTCATAATCCCTGGCAGTCACCGCCCGATCCCAGTGACGAAGTCTGGCGCTGCATCGGCGCAATGCTTCTTTCGGTGTTTCTGTATCAAGACCGCCCCATAGACTTTCCGGATTATAAACGCCTGTCACAAATCCCAGGGTCTGATTTAATTTATTCACCTGACCAGCTCCTACATTTGCATGACTTCCTCCACCGCACCGATAGCTGACACGGATCGCATCTGTTCTGTTCAACGGAGGAAGCATTCCATGATTTCCATTTCCAAAATAGATTATGCCATTCGATCTGTCCGCCTGATAAACCCGGCTGTCCGCGGTGACTGTTTCCAGATCTTCCACTTCCTTCCACATTGTGTAAGTCTCTTCTTCCTGAATTTCTACTAAGATACGATCAATATTTCCATGCATCAGATGTAAGCAACAACTTTCTTCAATCTCATCCAGCGTAAACCATTCGGTCTCTTTTTGTTCCATATGGCGGATCTCTACCGCGTTCATCCAGAGAGACTTTAATACCGGATACCGTTTCCCACTCTGATTCTCTTTATAGAAATCTCCTGCATCCCGCAAGCGAATCCAATACTTTTCTTCCCCAAAACAGGAGGTCTTTAAAAAATCCTCCGGACCCACAAAAGTTACCAGTCCCGGACGACTGAGCGAACAAGTCTCATCTGCTAAATTCATTTCTTTCCATCCCTTTTCACTCCTGTATTCCCAGCAAATGCTTCCTCGTTCCCCTAAAATCGGCTCTTCTAACAGAAAAAGCATCCTCACCGGAGCACCTTTCGGCGCTTTTTCAAATCCCAAATACAAAGATTTTTCAGACTCCTTCAATCCCTGAAAAAGATCTTCCTCTCTCTTCTGAAATTCTTCTCTGGTCAACAGAACCTTCTCTAAATTATTGGAAATGCCAATGTTCTTTGTTTCCTTTCCTGCTCCCGGATATGAATAAGAAAAACAGGTATTTCCAAGAACCGGCACAATGTACTGACCTTTTAATTTATAGAAATTATTAATCTTTAATATTCTTGCCCGGATATAACAGGTTTCACAGGAATTTACCAAAATCGGCATCATATCTGCCGGACATGTAAAGGTAATTTTCTTTTGCTGACTTAACATTCCTCCGCGGATTCCAAAAATATCACTGTATTCTTTCCCTGAAAATAAACGACTCCATCCATTTCCATTAAAATATTCCCAGATAACTTCTTCTATGCTTACATCAAACTCCGGATTAGGTTTAAAATCCGATCGTTTCATAATCCATTTCCATTCAATCGGATCTTCCTCCAGATTTGTCTCCAGTGGAATGGGAACAAAATCTATATGAAAATTCAGGGTGATTTCTGCCCCCCGCTTTCCCAGCACTTCCTTTGATCCAAAATAAACCTCCTCAAACGGTGTCAGGCTCTGACCAAATGGAAAATATTCCTGCTGATCACATTCTACGGAAGCCCCATAGATATATTCCGGTTTTAACTGATCCGCTCTGCTCCTGATCTTAATCTCCTCCACGGAAATTTTTTCCGCCTTATGGATATCCAGGATCCTGCAGCGCAGTACATAACTTTGCTTATCACGAAATTCAGCCTTCGCAAAAGCCGGCTGTTCCTTCTTCTTATGGAGCAGCAAATGTTCCTGAAAAACCGATACCTCCGGCAAATCCTGCCATCCACCATCGCTCCAGTAGGAAAATCGGGCAATTTCCGGATCTGCCAATATCTCCAGAATCTTCTTTTCCAAAAGTTTTCCCCGATGTGCAAAAAAACTGATTTCGATATAGGTCTCACCAAAGATTTCCAAAACTTCTTCGTGAAAAAGATATAATTCATGTGACTGAAGATTCTCTCCCTTCTCACGAAACAAAACCAGCGCTTCCTCCTGCCTTTTGAGATCTTCACACAATCTGTATATCCGATCCTTTGCTCCGTCTGTCATATAGAAGCAAGAGGGACGGGCCGGTGTCACATAGATGTCTTCTGCCGTTTCATACTGGACCGTTGGTTCGTCTCCATCCTCCAAATCCGCTGTCATTGCGGTTCCGGCATCGATCTCTATACCTTCCGGTGCATCCTCCGCAATCTCAAACACCACATGACCACGTGCAGGAACAGATGGTTTTAACTGCGCTCCAAGCTCATTAAAAAATGACAGCTGATTTTTATATCCGGCCCGGTTGAACTGTGCAATGGTTCCTTCCAGCATGTCTGCATAAACCACTGCCAATGCTGACCCAATGTCCGGATCATTCACATTAAAATTCCATTCCGGTGTATAATTGGAAGCAATCTGTCCAATCTGTCCGATAATTTCCTCACTGGTTCTGGAATCGATTTTCCACTCCTTCATCTGCCTGCCTCCTATGCTCCCATTCCTTCATTGATATAATATGGATAGACCAGATTGTACGGATTATTCGTACTGCGTACAACATAGCTGATCTCAATCAGCAACACCCCTTCTTCTTCCTGTTCACTATTTACGTGAACCTCAACCTGTATGATCCTTGGTTCCCAGATCATCAATGCCCGCTGTACTGCCTGCTCCATCTGATATCTCGTGGTGTAATCCATGGTTTCAAAGGCATAGTCATAAATATCACATCCAAATTCCGGACGCATGACCCGTTCACCTTTTCTCGTCCTTAAAATAATCTGGATTGCCTGAGCAATATCCTCCTCCAATGAAACTGTTTTCATTCGTCCTGTGGCCTCGTCTACTTCAATAGGAAATGCAAATCCCGTCCCCAGAAAATGATTTTTATGCGCTCGCTCTGCCATCTGATCCATCTCCTCTAATTAATCTTCACAATGGAACCTTTCAGCTGGGCTGCACCGCTGGATTCCAGTTTCAGGCTTCCGTTTCCTTTCACATTCACCGAGGTTCCTGCAACCTTCAAGGTCTGTCCCTGAAGTTCCGCACTTTGATTTGCCTTGATCACAACCTTGCCGGCATTAATCTGCACGGACTTGCTGGTTCCGTTAAAGGAAGCCATTGCCTTTCCTCCAACCTTAATCTCCAATTTCTTTTCTGCTGCCAGCGTCATCGCTCCCTGCTTTCCATCCAGGGTAATTCCATTCTTCCCGTCTTTGTCACTAATACGTATGGTCTGTTTTTCATCTTCCAACAATATTTTCATATCCTTCGGTGTCTTTATCAGAATCTGTTCTTTTCCGGACACTTCCGAAAAAGTGATCTCACACCCGCCTTTCGTCCGCATTTTTTTTACCGGATTCTTCTCTTTTACTGTATCTTTTGGTAATGCATTTTTCTTGCTCCAGACACAGCCAATGACTACCGGACAATTTCTATCCCCCATTTGAAATGCCAGAACAACTTCTGAACCAATCTCTGGCAATGCATAACTTCCATAGCCATTTCCTGCATAGGGTACAGCAATCGGAACCCATCCTGTCTGGTTTTTCCCTTTTTCTCCAAGAAAATACTCTACTTTGACCATTCCCGGATGCTCTTTATTCCAATTTTCTTTCACCAGACCGATTACAATCCCGGGAACCGTCCCTGATAATGGAGAAGACGGCTGCAGCAGTTCATCAAACATTCCCATCAGCTCCATCCTCCTATCTCAAATTCTGTGGTAAACGCATCCTTGCTGATCTTGTGGCAAACATTGGTAACATAATATTTTTTATTTACCATTTCTTCCAGCTTCACAACCTCCACAAATCTTCCTGGTACAATTTCCGGCAGACCAATACAAATACCTCTGCCCCTTTGCCCTGCTGTCATCTGCGCATCTGCCAAAGCCTCCGCCCGAATCTTAGCCTTATTTTGTGTATCTGCCTCCGGATCTGAAATACAGGAAACCGGTATCTGGGAGGTCAGTTGATTTTGAGGCTCTTTGGAGCGAATGGTCGTTCCGGCCGTAATGATTTTCTGTTCCAACTGATGAAATCCCGATACTTCAATTTTTAAGTTGGTATAACAGCTTTCCATCTCAAACTGTCTCAGTTCCCTTCCATACTCCATTTTCATGATCGGTCTTGTTTCTTTTCTTGGTTTTCTAAAATAGGCGGTATCTCCCAACACAAAAAACTCCCGCCCGGTACGGCCACTCCCTGCCAACTCTCTTGCAATAAAATCATAATCTGTAGAATTTTGAGAAAGCGGTCGTTCCAAATTGTCCTTTGTCTGATCAATCTGTACTTTACAAAGCTTAGAATACGGTTTCAGAACTTTTTTTACTGCATCGGAGTAATTTTTTACATCATGGAGTACGTGATGGACACCACATTGCATCATCAAACGCCGCACATCCATAATCGTAATCACCAAACACGGGTAGGATTTAAATTCTGCACCTAAAAATGCGATATAGCCCTTCAGGATCTTTTTCACTTCTGATCCATAACCAATCCCAACTTCTACGATCGTTCCCAATTGAAACTTCTTTTTGATGCCTTGATCAAAACTTCTTTTTTCCTTATCATAATCCGCATCTAGACGGATGACTGCCATACTCGCTGCTGACAATGCTAGGGAAACTTCCACCGACATTACTTTGAAACTGATTTCCTGACTTACTTCTCTTCCATTGATGTAGAGGCGGACAGCCGGAATATGAAAGTTTCCATATTTATTTGCAAGTGCTTCATATGTATAGACATCTGTCATCAAACCTGCCACCGCTTCTCCTCCTAATTTATAATGCCGGGATTTTTAACACGGTTCCCGGTGCAATATGCAATGGATCTGATATTCCATTGGCTTTCGCAATGATTCTCCACTTTGATATATCACCATATTCCTTGGCAGCCATATCCCAGATGGAATAATCTTCTCTTACAGTTCTACTCTTCGTTCTATCCGGTGATTCAAAAGGGGATTTTCTTCCATTCCAGGAAGCCACAACTTCCATGAATTGAACATTCAATTTTGCCTGGATTGGCATGCCATCCTCCGCAAATTTGGTATAGGTACTTTCCACATTTGTGATCACTCCGTAAAAAGAAAGTGAACCCCAGATAAATTTCACCTCCGGCGGCGCATGAAATCTTCCATCAATATTTATAAGATCTGTAATTTCCCGCACATCTTTTGATACATCGGTTGCCTTTTTATTTGTAAAGGTCGAAGTTGTTATCACCGGACCGGTATCCAGAAAAAGTTCCATACGAAGCGTTTTTGCACTTCCGCCTGAATAAACCGTCAATGGATCATCCTTCCATGGAAGTGGTATCTGTTCATAGCTTGCTTCCTCCGATAGCGTATACTGTGATGGATTAAATAACACCTTGATTGTTTTTTTTGATCCATCCTTGTTATAAGCCACGATCTGGGCCTTTTTTAGTTGTTCCGGAAAAAAACTATTTACGTTGAAAGCTGTCAGAGCACTTGCTGCCATATCCATCCTCCTGTTCCTAAATCAATCCTCTGCGGATCCTTTCCATACGAAGCTGTTCCTGAAACTTTTTCATGACCTGATCATTTTCATTTGCGGCTTCCTTTCTGACTTCTTTTTTTTGCAGATGTTGTTCAAATTCCTTCTGCCGCTCTTCAAGTTTTTGCAGCTGCCTTTTTTGCTGTTCCGATTGCTGTTCCAGTCTTGTCAGCTGCTGTTCCTGTTTTTCATGAAACTCTTCAGTTTTTTCTACACGATTTTGAAAATATTCAAATCTTTCTGAAACCTGGTTCTTCTTTTCCGGTACAATGATCTCCCTACTTTCCATCAGCTGTCTGATCTCCGGGCGTTCCGACAATTGTTTCCACGTGACAACCTCTTCCGTCTTCACTTTTCTCTCCACTTCCGGCTCTGCTTCCAACTCCCGGATCAGATTATTTTGCAGAAGATATTCTGTCATTTTTGAATCCTGCATCTTACGCTCCACAATCTGTTCTTCCGACATCTCATGTTCCACGATCCGCTCTTCCAGCGTCCCCCGTTCCACAATTGTTTCACTTTGCAGGTCTGCAAACGTACTCAAAACTTCCTGCTCCCACGATATCACTTCGTTGTGATTTGATACGGAATGAACGATTTCCATCATCTGTTGTGTTTGTCGATCTTTGATAATCGTTCTTCCCGAAAAAACATTCCGAAGGGTTTCCCTTAGGAACTTTGAAATTTCCGGAAGTTCCTTTACCAACATTTCCGTATCTATTTTTTCCAATATATGACCAATCACTGTAGACAATTCTTTTGAAATCTGAACATTTTGGGACAATCGTTCCCGATGCTCCAGGTTTCGTTCCACTTCACTTTCCAGTATAGTCAATTCTTCTGTTGACAATTTTTCAACTTCCTTTTGCATGATCTCAAAAATCTTTGATTCACTATGCAAATAAACCTTCGTGTCTGTGTGATTTTCTCCGACAACCACATCCCTGTCAGTCATCTGCATTCGCTCTGTGAAAATATTTTTGTCAGTAAATGCGTTTCTATCGATGATTACGTTTCTGTCAACAAGCACATTTCTATCAGTGATTACGTTTCTGTCAGTAAGTGCATTTCTATCGGTGATTTCATTTCTATCGCTGTTCACTCTTTTTTCGATAGCCTGCCAGATGAATTCACAGAATTTTTCTGAAAAATGTGGCAGTTCCTTGAAAAGATCCCCCCTGTCAATATTTTCCAGCAGTTGTTTTGTTAATTCTTCTGTTAATTTTTTTGTTTCTTTTAATGTGTTTTTTATTTCTTTTAAAACATTTTCATTTCTAACAAGCTGAGCACTTTTCAAATGAATTTCCGGAGAAACTTCTGTATAAATTTTAGAAGGATCTCTATACTCTGTCTCTTTTTCAAAAAGTTCTCTTTCCAATCTTTGAACATCTTTTTCTGATAACTGTTCCACATGCTGCTGCAAACTTCGATAGATCAATGATTTTTCAAAAACCTTAGCATTTTCGGATTTATTTTCATAGGATCCCCGCTCATCCAATACAGTTCTTATAATGTCCTGGATTTCCAGACGAAGCTCCGGAAATTCTTCTAATAAAGTTTCTATATCCATATGCCGTAAAACCCGACCTACCAGTACCGATGTTATCTGCTGTTCCTGCTGCATCGGCAATTCTAAAAAAGTCTGAAGCTCTGATACTTCCGGTGTTATCCGAAACTGCAGTAATTCTGATATAATCTGAAGTTCTGATTCTTCTGACTGCATCCAAAATTGTGGTAATTCTGTTATGATCTGTAGTTTTGATAATTCCGGTAATATCCGGAACTGTGGTAACTCTGTTATGATCTGTAGTTTTGATAATTCTCTTAATAAAACTTCCCGGTCTGTCCGACTCAACAACTTCTGAAGAAAAACATTAATCATTTTATTTTTCTCTTCAAGATGATCAAATACAATCTTTTCATCCTTAGAAATTTGAGTCTCAGAGGATCCGTTTTCGTCCAAAACTTCCTTCCAAAGTTCTGTAAGTTCTTCCACTGAAAAATTCAACATCTCATCATAAAACATTTGAAAAATCAATGAGTTCTCATGCACCACACGCTCATCAATTTGATTGCTTACCATTTTGCGAATAAGCTGCTCGCATCCTGACGTTTCACTTTCAAGGAAGCTGTGCTCCACTGTAACCTGCTCATGAGATACTTCACCAGACACTTTATGAAATACCTCTCTGATCATTTCCTTCAACCGGATGTTTAACTGAGAAGATACCTGCTTTAAACTTTGCAATTCCGTTTCAACAACTTCTTTTTGCAATTCTGTCTGTCCGTTTTGAAAAAACGTTCTTTGGAGGAACTCCATTTGAATGTTTTTTCGCTCAGATTCTGATAGAAGTTCCAGTTCCTCATTAATCAGTTGCTGCAGCTTTGTTTCTTTTTGAAGCTGATGTTGCAGCTTTGTTTCCTGTTGAAAATATGTTTTCCGGCTTTCCTGTTTTAATACCTGGTGCAGGATTTCATAAAATTTCTCTCGTACTGCCGGAAGTTCCCAAATCAGTGAATCTGACTCTGTTTCTATCAATAATTTATGGATGAATGCTGCGGAAGTTTCTGTTAGGACAGATTCATAGGTAAGTTCCTGATCTGTTTCTAAATCTTCTCCTTGCAGCTGTTCATTTTCAATCTTTATCTGCTCTCTATACAGATTTTCTGCCTGTTCTAATACTTGTCGGCAGAAATATAACTTTTCTAACCGTTCTACAATCTCTTTTTGCAATTGTTCCTGTCTTACCAGGATTTCTTTTTTTGTTTTCTGTTTTAAAATTGTCACCTGCTGCTCTAAAATCGCAAGTTCCCTGCAAAATTCCTGCCATACAGAGAAACCTTCTATATTCTCTATATTTTCTATATTTTCTATATTTTCTGTACTTTCTATATTTTCCGTACTTTTGGTTTGCTGAACCTCTTCTGTATGTTCTAAGCTTTCCGTCCTCCAGACATCTTCGATACGCTCCATGCTCTTGATGTCCTTTGTGCTCTCGATGCTCTCTGTACACTCTCTTCGCTGTACATTTTCGATGCGTTCTATCTCCTCTGCTTTTTGAAGTTTTTCTGCGCTCTCGATGCGCTGTACGTTTTCAACACGTTCTGCACCTTCTATTCTTTGAACCTTTTCTGTATGCTCAACGATTTCATTTTTTTCACAATTTTCCAGCTGATGCATACTTTCTGTATTCACAACATGTGCTGTACGTTGGTTCTCCTCCAGATTCTGCACCTTTTCCACATCTTTTCTTTCAAATAACCTACACTGGCGCTGTTCCAGTTCCCGATATTCCTTAATCAGCATATCTAACTGACTAACCAACTGGGTTTCACGGGATTTTTCCCGAAGCATTTCCACCGCTCCTGGCAAAACAGTCTCCCGCAGGATTTTTTGATAGAATTCTCTATTATTTTCTTCTCTGGTAACCAGTTTTACGGTTTCTTTTTCACGAAGTATATACTCTCTTACACGTTCTTCTTCCGGCTCTTTTCCTATTTCTTCCTCCTCCGGCACAGCTGGCTGCAGATACACGAAAGAGGCAGGATCAAACATATAAGCTTCTCCCTGCCCACTCTTTTCAAAAATTTCTTTCACAAACAGCGACGTTCTGCTGATAGATTGCGGAAGTTCTGTTCGTTTTCCCAATAGATACTTTTTTCCTATCTGCACAAGCATCTGCCTCCTGTCGTTTCATCCATCGTCATTAAATATCCAGCTTGACCAAACCGGTATGCGCAATCTCCAAAGTCTCGATCAATACCTCATTTCCCATCGCATTCAGATCCGAGAATTGTCGTTTCACGATCAGCCCCTTTTTGATATAAAATGCCTTCTGCAATTCGATCCCATTTTTTAAGAGCATGATCGTCACCAGTTCTACCTGCTTTCCTTCCATCAAAAGCTCGAATCCCAAATCTGTGATTCCGGCACGTACACCCTTTTCCAAAATCAATGTATCCGGGCTGCTTTTCGGTTTCTTAAATAAATGTGGATAATCATTATTTCCGCCTTCAACAACTGCATCATATTCAATCTGAGCCGTCAAATTGGAAACTTTTGAAAAACTCAGCAGCAACGGTCCAATGGTTACCAAAAAGCTATAACTTGGCACCAATTTTTCCCTTGGATCCGATAAAATATTGGTCAGCATCCTCGTACCCCCCTATAATTTAAATGGATTTTCCGGTTCCTGGTTCAACCTGCTGTTGATTCTTGAAACTTCCTTACACCACCGAAGTCTTTCCAAATGACTCATCTTTAGAATCTCCCCATGCCCCCAGTGCATGTAATAACCGATAAAAGCCGCTTCCTCATATATTTTCTCTGCCGGATACGTGGTTAGTCCCCGGCATCCATAAAATTTACAGGAATCTCCAAAACTTTCCCACAATGTGGACATATTCCCTTATAGGATGGGATTTCCATGGTATTTACACGCTGATACAGATCCTGGAGGCCAGATCCATCGTATAAAGACCCTCGATCACACGTGTATCCACTGCCGGCAAAGAGCCGAGCCTGGTAATTACCCTTGCTAATAAAATAATTGTCAGGTAACTCGGATTCTGCTGAACCCGTGGATCCTTCAACGGCAGGATTTCGTCAGCAGCATTCGCCATGCGCATGACTCCTTCTTTATGTATATTTCCATCTCGATCTTTAAACCCTTTTGGAAGGGTAAAAGGGTATTCTGTCTGAAAATCCATCATTTTCTCCTTTTTCCAACGAAAGAAGGTGCTGTAAGACCTCACAAACTCCTTTTTCAGTCTTACAGCATCCTCTATCTTATTTTGTCACTAAGAAACTCTTGTCATTCCTTCATGTGCAATTTCCAGCGTTTCAATTGCAATTTCAGAAGAAGTTGCATTAAAATCCGGTGCTGTATACTTGGTCGGCCATGCATTGATTACCTGCCATGAAGCTGCCGGAGACTCTTCCTGATCCAGCAATGTAATCGTAATCGTTTTACGTTCTACTGCACCATTGATTCCTGCAGTGATCCATTCATAAAGCACCATAGAATCCGCAAGTCCCTGCTTCAAGGTAATATTTCCATATTTTTTCAGACCCGGAACCTTCATTGGTGTCTGAACCATATCACCTTCCCGGTACTCTATTACATCAATGGAAGCATCAAATCCGGTAACTTCGGAAAATCCGCCTGCATCAAGTCCGTCAATTTCTACTTTATATCTAAATTTACCATGTGGATATGATGGCATATCTATACACTCCTCTCACTTCAATAGATTTTATAAACACCCTGCCTATTCTGCAGCTTCGTTTGTCTTCTGAGAAATTCTAAATACAACAAATTCGGCCGGTTTTACAGGTGCGACACCAATCACGCAGATCAAACGTCCATTGTCGATATCATCCTGACTCATCGTATTGCGTCCAATGTTTACAAAGAACGCTTCCTCCGGTGAACTTCCTGCCAAGGAACCGGATCTCCAAAGACCTGTCAGGAATACACTGATCGTACGCTGAACTCTTACCCAGAGGATCTCATCATTTGGTTCAAAAACTGCCCAGTTTGTATTCGCTTTGATTGACTCCTCAATGAAGATAAATAACCGACGAACATTGATATATTTCCAGCTTGGATTGCTCGAAGCTGTTCTCGCACCCCATACACGGATTCCCTGTCCCGGGAAGCTTCTGATCAGATTCACACCCTTTGGATTTAAAATATCCTGCTCGCCCTTATTAAACTGGCAATCTAATCCTACACAGGCACGAACTGCTTCATTTGCCGGAGCCTTATGTACGCCTCTGGTATTATCACTTCTTGCATAAATACCAATCATAGATCCTGATGGCGGAATTGCAATGTTCTTTTTATCCAATGGATCAAAAATTGTAAGCCATGGATGATATAACGCTGCATAATTGCTGTCAAAAATATCTCTGTGCGCCATAACATCCTGTACTTTTCTGGCATCTCTTGGAATATCCAGAACTGCAAAACGGCTGGCAAGGCTCTCACAATGTGCAACTAACATTAACTGCACATTTGGATCTGTGACACCCGGTACTGCCATGATTGATACCACATCATTATCAAGGAAGGACTGAATACCGGTACGTCTTCCTGCACCATTATCGGAACCGATAAAATCTGCAGCTGTAATATTCTCTACAGAACCGTTGCTTCCACCTGAAAATGTAATACTGATCAATGCGGTTTCTTCGCTATCCTCAGCTAACAATTCGGTAAATGGAGCCATCGGTACCTCTGTTTCTTTTCCAACATACTGCGCTGTGATCAGATCAGATTTCGCAACTTTCTTATCTAGATAATTTGCTGAATTAATGTTAAAGGATACATTTTCGTAAAGTTCTACCTGATCGTTGTATTTCACTTCCAGATTAAATTCACAAGTTGTGATCACTTTTGTCGGCAAAAGATTTCGATCTGTGACACCTTCCGGAAATTCATTCGCAAAGGTTACGACATGATCCTGATTTTTTACAACCTTGTTATAGATTACTTCCATCTTATCAGAGTACATCACCACATCACCCGGCTGGAAACCTGCCCCATTTTTTACCAGGTATTTCTTTCCATCTGCGGTATCCAGGACCTCCAAAATCTGTGTTTTTGCTTTGCTGGATGGTGTTACAACGATGCGGATATCATCGCCCCAAATTCCCGGATTTTTTGCTGCAAATCTGACAGCTGCTCCTTCTTTTGCCGGTGCATAACCTACTGCACACTTCGCATCCTGTGGTGCCACACGGGATACAAAACAGCGGGAACCTCCATTAATAAAGAAATGTTCTACCGCATAAGCCAGATAACGATATTCTCCGAATTCATTTTCTGACAGATAACCGCCGTAATTTCTCTTGAAATCGGCAAAATTAGTAATCAACTGTGGAACCCCTTCTACCGGTCCTCGCTCTGCCAGTCCGATAAATCCTGCTGTACTTGTTCCTACGCCTTCCATTGGCTTACCGCCGGATTCGAATTCTTCCACATAAACTCCTGGTGATAAATATTCAGCCATTCATTTGCCCGGTTCCCTCGCGCAGGAATGTTGTTCTTCATTCCTGCCAGGAACCAGATACCTCCTTTCATGTTATATTGTTTTCATGTTGCACATTTGTTTTTGTTATAACTACACTATATCAGCCCGTTCTATACATTCTTATAATCAGAATGCTCTTCATTGCATCTTTTTAAATTTTTTTATCTACTTCATCTGGTTCTTCTTCCGGCAGATCTTCCGCTGTTTCACCTTCCGCAGATTCAAAATAGATTGTTCGAATAAGATCTTCCTTCTTTATCAGATTTCTTGCCTTTTCCTGTGTAAATTCCAGTTCCCGGTAAAACCTCCGATACATTTCCTGCTTTTCTGAACGTTCCTGGTAAAAACTTTCCTGTTCACGACTCCAAAACTGTGTGCCTGCACGATCATCTTTTTCCAGGCTTCCTCTTAACTGTTCCTGGATTTCCTTTCGAAGCTCCTCATCTTCCCTTTTCCGCATAAATGGAAGTACCTTCTGTCCACTTTGCTGATAATTTTCGTCCATCATCTCCTGAATGCGTTCCATCATATACAAAGGTGTTTCCTCTAATCTTTCTTTGTATAAGATCGCGCTGTCACGACGGCTGTGACTATTGGTTCGAAAATCCCCACGAAGTTCACTGATCGTTGCAATACGGCTGCCCTCAACTTCCTTGTGATCCTTCTTCAAACCCGGTCCTTCCGCTCTTCGCCTTTCATGAACAACCATCGTCAATTCCTTTTCCTGATTTGCCCCCCATGCGATGCCGCCGTAGGAACTTTCCATTTTCATCATTTCTCTGGGACGTTTCTGTGCTGAATTCTCTATTTCCGGAGGATGATATGCTGTCAATGGCTTTTTCTTGTCCTTCTTCTCCTTTCCCAGACTACGATAGCGGCCATCAGATCTTTGCCAGTCTTTTTTCTCATATTCCATCATTTAATCCTTTTACTTATCAACATTTTTTAACGTTCTACATTCATTGTTCTTGACTCGATCATCATTGTATTTCCCAAAGCAGCCCTCTGTACTGCTGCTTTTTCTGATCCGTTCTTTAATCCTCCGATCACATCTCCTTCCTTATGATAACTTCCATCTAAAGCCTTTAATGGACGATGATTTCCAATCATTGGTAAGACAAATCTTCCCTTTAGGATCAAAACTCCATTTAAATTTTCTGCATCATAAATTCTGAAACGTGTACCTTTGTTCAGCAATAACTCTTTTTCATCATATCGCTTGATATTTTTTTGGGTATTTGCAATCACAGAAGTAAGATACAAGCCTTTCATTCCCTTCGGTATAATTCCTTTTATAACTACCGCCCTATCATTCGATATTGGTTTTTTCCCGCCTTCTATATTGACCGAAAATTTACTTGCTACCTGATTTGACAAACTCGTACTCATATAGCCTCGCTCAGTAATATCAATTTCTTTACTCTTTAATGCCTTCGCAAGTCCTTCAAACCCCTCACTTTCTTTTATATGGGCCTTTTGAAACAGCATTTTTTTAAATTCTTCACTTTGTATTCCTCGATAAACGACCGTATCCTCTTCCATACGTGTTTCTTTACCTGTGTGAAAAGCCTCTTGGATCAGCTTATCATTTTGTAATACATGGGGATCTATCTCTCTCTGTTCGGCATCTTTCGCAGGAATAGCTTCCGGATCTATCGCTCTTAAATTGCTGTTTAAACCCATGTAGCCTGTTTGCGTATAATCTAGTAAGGCATCCTCAATCTGATTCCATCCATCTTCCTCTCTCCACCTTGCAGCACGCATGTTTTCCCGTTGCACCGACAGCTTCATGTCCTGTGGATTATCAATCAACTGCAATGACTTCTTTCGAAAATCCTCCTGTTCCTTACTGATTTTTGGCGATGCCATTCTCCAATTTTGACCGCCTTTCCGATGTTCTCCGATCTTTGCCATCGTAAACCTTCCTCTCAGCACAATCGTATTTGGTTTCTGCCCCGTCATTGACGGCTCCTCATACACATCCGAAACCCTAAAACAACTATTTTTGTTTAAAAGCAGTTCATATTCTGTAAAAGAAAATTCTCCCTTTTTTTTCTCAATCAAAGGTGTAATATACAGGGATTTCATACCCGCAGGCACAATTCCCTCAATTAAAACCCCCGGCTCCTCTCCTTGTTGGGCAAATGCAATTGCTGCAGTTCTTTTTAAGGAGGTACTCATGTATGCATTATCGGAAAATTCTAAATTTTTACTTTTTAAAGCCTTCGACAATTCTTCTGTACTTGCACCTGCCGGCAGTCCAACCTTTTGAAACAAACTGTTTCGAAACACTGTTCCATTTATTCCACGATAAACAACCGTACTATTTTCTGTACGATTATGCTCACCGGAGTTGAAGCCTTCCTCCATCAAACGATCCATTTCCTTTACCCGGCTCTTAATATGATGCTTCGTATATCGATCTTTTAGATTTTTATAAAAAGTCGGGCCATTTTGAGTCATATCTCCTTTTTCCAACGCCTCCACCTTCGGTGCCGTTCGATACCTCAACGAATTATTTAAGACCTTATAATACCTGTTTCTTGTATAATCACTGAAAGCTCTTGCTTGTTTTTTTCGTCTTCGATGCTCCCTCAGCCATTTGCCAATCGTTCGCTCCTTCTGCTTATCAATCTTATTGGTCAGCATTTCTTGCGCGGCCTCTCCTGCGCTATCCATCTGAATAATTCTGTCCCAGTTAATAAAATTGTTATATCTATTCTTTAACTCCTGGTTTCCACCAACCGTCCAATTTTCCGCAGCACTCCCCTGCTTTTTTCCGGGTGTCGTCCATTGTCCTTGTTCCGCTGAAAGCATTTGCCCTTCATTGCTCATACGTTCCACTGAAGTCATTTCTCTTTCAACGTTCATACGTTCCACCGGGAACATTTCTCTTTCTACATTTATACCGCCCATATCTATCTCCTCTCTGATTTTTATAACAACATATAATATTGTCCCAATTGTTCCCTGCTCATTGTTTTACCGCTTTTCGAATATTCATTGCGGATCCCGGCGATCACCTGCCGCATTCCTACCCGGGTTTCATCTGCTGCTGCCAAAAAAGCGGCATGCAGGGCTGCATTTTTAATATTGCTTCCTGACAGTTCGAAGGAAGAGGCCAAAAATTCATAATCCAGTTCTTCCTGCACCGGAGTTTCCTTCGGAAATACCTGTTTCCACATTTGCAGACGCTGCGGCTCTTCCGGAAACGGAAAATCAATCATAAATTTCATTCTTCGCTTAAACGCCTCATCAAAATTCTGCAGAAAATTCGTTGCCAATACGGTAATTCCTTCATATTCTTCCATTTCCTGCAGCAAAAAAGCTGCTTCCATATTGCTGTATTTATCGTTAGAATCCCGGATCTCTGTGCGCTTTGAAAAAAGTACATCCGCTTCATCAAAAAACAAAATGACCTGGCTTTTTTTTGCCTGCTCAAAAATTTCTTCCAGATTCTTCTCCGTTTCTCCAACATATTTACTGACAATTGCCGGCAATTCTACCCGATAAAGATCCAGACACAATTCCGATGCCATCACTTGCGCCGCCATGGTTTTTCCCGTCCCCGGAGGGCCTGCAAACACCACTGAAATTCCTTTTCCATAGGCAATCTTCTGATGAAATCCCCAATTTTCATACACCCGTTTTTGATTTGCAGCCTGATTGCAGGCGTCTCTAAGTTTCTGTTTTTGATATGGCGGAAGGATCAGTTCTTCCCACTGATAACTTGCCGGAATCTTGATCGCACGTTTTCCCATACCTCCTCCCAGAATTTTATAACAACCTTTTTGCAGGTCGGTTCGCCGGATCTGTTCTCTCCCTTCCGCTCTCACAGCGGCAGAAGCCTGAAAAACGGCTTCCCTAATCTGTCCTGGTGTAAAGAGGAACTTATTTGCCCATTCCTCCGGCTGTAAATGACAGGCACGAACCTTCTCAAAGGAAGCCTTCCAAAGCCTGCAGCTTTCCTGATAGTCCGGCATAGGAAGTTCCAGTTCGAATCTGAAAAATGCCTCCTCATATTCGTTCGGTTGTAAGGATTCTTCTCCTATGGTAAAAATCACCCCCGCTTCACTCCCTAATCGTGATAGGATCTTTTCTCTGCGAAGGGATGGCGTAAACCAGGTTTCCCGAAGATTACTAATCAGGATCCATGCGCCATAAATACGGCATTCTCTCAGCAAAATCTCTAACAGGTTATTTTCCTCTTCTGCAAGCATCTGTGCATCAATGACCAACAGTGAGCGTTTCTTTTTTCTGCATAATTCCTTGATCCTGCTACGTTTCCCAATCCCCCGTTTCCCATATAAATGAAACCAGACCGGTTTTTGCGCAGAAACATCCTCTAAAAAACGTTCCATCGCAATCGCCGGTCCGGTTCCAATCAATTCATTTGTATCTTCTAACGGATCTATCCGTTCCCATAACAAATCATAGGGTGCATATCCTTGAATATTTCCCTCTAAAAAAAAAGACATTCGTTCATCCAAAACCAAATGTCTGCTGCCTGTATTTTCACAGCATCGAAAAAACCAGCGCATCAAAACCCGATCTGCTCCAAAATAATGCCCATACACGCCGTCTTTTCCATATGCTTTCCATAATTCTTCCGGTGTCTTGCCCGGTGTCTTCCATACATTTTCTACACAATAAATCTCAAACGCATCTAAATCAAATACCTTTGCCAAATATTCCATTGGTTCAAACGCTCTGCCCATCTTGCGATCACCATCCTTTTATCCTATGGCTTTTTTTCAATTATGGCAGACGTTTATAACCAACTTACTATACAATTCTCTTATTTTTTCTGATTTTTCATTCCTTCTTCATATGCCTGCAAAACTTCACTGCCAAACTCTAATCCAAGCTCATCTAAGAAAAGCTTTTTGGCAGATTCAAAAACTTTTTTCATCTGGGTGCGTTCTCCCAAAGATCCATAGGCGCGAAGCAAGCCTGCAACCGCCTCCTCTGAATAGCGATCTGCATCCATATAGGATCGCCACAAAAGAACGGCACCTTCATAGTCCTTTTCCTTCTCTGCATAGCCTGCCAGTAAACGACATGCCTTTCCATAAGCACGTTCGAAATAGGTTCGACGAATACTGCACCATACGCCATCGACTTCTTCCAAGTAAGTTCCCCAAAAATTTTCAATCTCTTCGCGACATTCCAAAAGTTCCCCAATCTTTCCCTGATCGGCCAAACTACAGATCTGTTTTTTTTCTTGAAGATCACATTCAATCAAGGACATATCCAGGGAATATTGCCGGTTCTGATACTGGATCACACCCTCAAGCTGCGGACATTCACTTAATTCCTTCCGTATGCTGTAAATCATATTGTGGAGCATTGCAACCGCATTTCCAGGCATGTCTTCCGGCCATAGCTGTTCCAAAAGTACCCTTCGTTCTACAGCTTTACCTTCCAGATCAACCAGATAGGCAAACAATTCCATCGCTTTTTTGGTTCTCCAGGAAATTTCCTTTCCTGTGGACAAAATCCGCACCCGGAATTTTCCAAAACAGGAAACTGACAGATATTTTTCTCCTGTACTTTTTTCAACTTCCGTCTCAAGAAAAACTTCTTTTTTCTCTTCATCGCAAATAATCGCTAAAATATCCTCTTTTTCTGACAATACAGCATATCTTTTGGCCATGACCAGATTTTGCCGCTTCATATAATATTCTGCAAGTTTTCCATAAACTTCTTTTTCTATGTTTTCTCCTGCCTGACCCATTAAAAAACTCCGAAAAATAGAATGATAACGATAGGTTCTTGTTTCATCACCGATATGTAAAATAAACATATTTTCCTGCTGGAGATATTTCAAAATTCCACCCGCATTGGTAATGCCACAGATTTCATTACAAAGATCCGGTTTTAATTCCTCTGAAAATGACGTTCTTAACAGGAAATTTTGTATATCATAAGGCAGTCTTTTAAATAATTCATAGGCAATGTAATTCTGTGCCATGGATTCCTGACAGATTCCTTCCCAATCAATCTTCGAAACCTGATTTCCCAGCTGTCTGATATACAGAGCCGCAAACATTACACCGGCCGGCCATCCCTCCATATTCTTCCAGATGACCTCCGTATAGGTATCTGCCTCCTTCTTTGAAAGAACCCTTTGCAAAACAGCGTGAACTTCCTGTTCTTTAAAACATATTTTTTGCGAATTTAACACGATTCCTTGTCTTCGCATCACGTATTTCGTCACAAAATCCGGCACAGTGCTTTTTGTTGCAATCATTAATACAAACTGATTGCTTGTATGCTCCAAAAGTTCTTCCAACAGCATAAAAATATCAGGATTGCTGATTACTTGAAAATCATCAAGCACAAAGCAAAGTTGCTTTCCTTCCATTTCTGCCAGATATCCATTTAATTCCATGATAAGATCACGAAACATCATAAAGATTTCTGATCTATCTGTCATTTCATAGCCATTCATATCAAAAGAAAAATCACCCAAAGACTTTTTCAGAGAAAAGAGCAGATATTGGATAAAAGTTTCGACATCATTATCCATCCCATCCAAATGATACCATGCGCAAATGAATCCTGAACGTTTCACATACTGAGACATCAAAACTGTTTTTCCATAACCAATGGTTGCATGAAGTACCACCAGCTTTGCCTTTTCATTCTGTAATTCCTGAAGAAGTTCTTCCCGTTTCTGATAATCTCTCTGCTCATCCGGTATCTGAACTTTCGCTTCCAAAAATCTCAAGTCATTGCTTCTCATTACGGATCATCTCACTTTCATTTTCCGAACCTTATTCTTTGGGTAGAAGAATTATTTTTTATTATTTTACCAAAAATTTTTTTCATTTTACATGCCCGTTTGATAACAAAAAAGTGCCTGTTTCATATCTTATTCATGAAACAGACACTTTTATTCCCATTTTCAAGTTACTGATTGACAAAATCTTTCAGTTTCTCCCGTTTATCAATATTGAGTTTTTCAAATATTCCTGAAATATAATGTTTGACCGTATTTTGTGACATCCCCAAATGCTCTGCGATTTCCTGATTTGTCCAGTTTCTGCACGCCAGCATCGCAATAGAAAATTCCAACGGTGTCAAAAGATCCGTCACATTTTTCTGCATCTGCGGATTATGGATCTTCATCCATCCCCTGCTGAATGCCAAAACTCCATCAACCAGTTTTTTATAATTTTCCGGCTCCCGTTTTCTTACATAGGCTTCTAAAACGCCTTGCAAAAGTCCATGGTATTCGATAAACGGCTCCAAAAATTTATCTTTTCTTGCCATTTCCCAGCCTTCTGCTACTGATTTTGCGGCACCCTCCTGATCTTTTAGATTAATCTGACACATCCCTGCAACACAGTATATATAAATCATCGAAATTGGATAAATCCTATCAGACATCATCATGGCTGACTGCACCAGTCCCCATGCCTTGGCATATTCTCCTTTGAGATACATTCCATGGGCTGCCAAAGTTATGGCAAACATTCTCTGTCCAACCGGGAGATAAGAGACATACTCCTCCAAAGAAGGGATATCTTTTTCCGGCGTAATATGTAAAAAGATACTCGTTACATTCATTGCAAAGACGCAGGAAGCTTTTACTTCCACAGATGCTTCCTCTGCAAATGCCTTTTTTAAACACTCGTAAACATCATTCCTCGCACTTTGCGCCTTATATGCATCTCCTAACGTAAGATTTGCAAATGTATAGAGCATATCAGCGGACAAACGAAGCATGATGTCATCATTGTCTAAATAATTCTTTACAATTTCGGCACATTCTTCCGCCTGTGCCGAAAAGAAATACTTTTCTGCCTGTGCGATCTGTGCTAATTGTGGATCTTTGATTTTCTTTATGGTGTTTTCTGCATTCCCAGGTTCAAAAGCCATTCCCATCAGCGGCAGAACTGTCCTTTTTTCCAGAAACTCTGAACTCATCATTGGTACTCCCTTTACTACAGTTTTGGATGCCATTGAAACTGCATCTGTTACTTTCTAGTATACCAAATTTTTATAAAAATGGAAGAACCCTACTCAATGTTTTTTCTCTTGAAGTTCCGTGATCACACACTCAGATATCCAAAATGACTGTCTGTCAAAATCTTTCCATACTTCGCAAAATTTAATTTCACTGCTTCTACCAAATCACAATTTTTCATTCCTCTTCCCTCGGAAGCTGCCAGATATGCCGCATTGGTTAGAATTTCCTTAATACTGCTTCCGGATAATTCAAATTGCTCTGCAAAAAACTCAAAATCCAGTTCTTCGTCACATTCTGCCTCTGCCGGTAAGGTCGAACGCCATAATTTCAGCCGCACCTCGGTCTCCGGAAATGCAATATGTATGATAAACTTGATCCTTCGCTTAAACGCATCATCAATATTATTCAGATAATTGGTTGCTAAAATTGCAATTCCTTCATAGTCCTCCAGTTTCTGAAGTAAATGTGCTGTTTCTGCATTTGCATTTCGATCATTGGAATCTTTTGCCTCAGAACGTTTCGCAAACAGGGAATCTGCCTCATCAAAAAACAGGATTGCATTGATATCTTTGGCTTTCTCAAACAGGCTGCTGATATTTTTCTGCGTTTCCCCAATATATTTGCTGACCATCTGGGAAATATCGATCCTGTACAGATCCAATCCCAATTCATTTGCCATCACCTGCGCTGCCATAGTCTTTCCCGTTCCCGGCGGTCCGTAAAACAGAACCGATAATCCTCTTCCATACGGTGTCTTTTTATGAAAGCCCCACTGTTCCCCCACGATCTTCCGGTAACGCATTTGATCACATACCATACGCATTTGACGTTTTTGTTCCGTTCCAAGAATCAGATCATCCCATACAAAACGACTGTTGATCAACGTGGCGAAAGCACCCAACTGATCCTTTTGATTTTGCTTCACAGCCTGCCCGATCAGTTCCTGACCAATCCATTCCTGCCCGTTTATATCCGCCAAAAGCTTTGCCGTATCTAATACATTCAAAATTCCTTTCGGTGTCAGGATATACTTGCTTCCGTTCTGTTCCAGATCAACTGTTTCCTCCAAAGGATAGAAATCACTCCAGCTTTTCCACAGCTGTACACGCTCTCCTGCACTTAGTGCGGGCAGTTCCATCGCTATGGTACGTCCACTAAAATCTTCCGCATGAGCTTCCTTTTCTTCTGATAATACAAAAAAATATGGGAACTTTTCTCCTATCCAAGAAAGGATCTTTTCTCGGTAATCTGTCCTTCTCTCCGGCATTTCCTTCGCATATACATCCAGATCCGTCCCTGTTAAAACAATATATGCCCGACAAAGAATCGCCTCTGTGAATAAAAGTTCCAAATACCGCCGAATGGTATCATCTTTTTCATACATCAGCTTTGAGATATCAAAAAATAACAATGTACTTTCTAATTCTTCCGCCAGATGCTTCATTAAAAAATGCTTCCCGATCCCCTTTTTACCATAAATGTGAATCATGCATCCTCGGTCAGACTCCGCTTGTATTTCGATCAAAAGCCGATTTATCAAATTTTTCAATTGATCCAGGGCATCCTGCCGAATGATCATCGGCTGCAATTCCTCATAAGGTGTAAACAATTCTCCGTAACCCTTCACAGGTTCAGACAACTGATTTTGCATGCCATACAAAAACGCTCTGACACACACCTTTAATCTGCAGGCAGTTCCCAGTGCACTGCTCTCTTCTCCGTTGGTATCGATCAGAAAATGAAGATTTCCACTTCCTGATAAAAACAGATCACTATCTTCTTCTTTTCCGATCAATTCTGCCAATGAGACACATAACCCCTTTGTTGGCTCCGGAATATCCACATGATCCTGCAAATATCCATATATTTTTTCATACTTGCGGTTAAATATCGGTGCAGTACAGAGAAGCAGTGCAAGGCATTCCAGCTTAGACAGATCAAACATCACACATAAATAATTAAAATATAACGCCTCTCCCCAGTCTGACTCCATCTCCCTGATTTCTTCCTCCAGTTCCACAAACAGGCCCTGTATCTCTTCTTCCAATTCCATCTCCTCATATATCAGATCAAAGGCTCTTTCTACCTCCTTCTCCGTGATCACCAGCCCCCGCATAGGCAGATTTTCCCCGTCTTTTTCCTTTTTTAACCAAAAGGCCGTATACAAAAGTTTATCCAGAAAATCTAATAATTTCATTAGATAATCATTATTTAATGCCTGTATATCCATGATATGTTCTCCTTGCTGCACTTCTCTGCAGTTCCTATAAACTAGCTGCTAAATTTCTCAGCACAGTACCCACATAATTTCTATTTTCCACACTGGATGTTTGATCGATGCTTCTCATTCTCTCCAGTGTTTCCTCGTTCCACTCATCATTTTTTCTAAACCGGCTTTGTCCCGGCTGTACGTTACAAGCTCTTTCCGAAGCTTTGGCTTTTTTAATCGCATTCTGCATCATCTGCAATCTCTTAATGGTCATATTGATTTCTGCATCTGTCAGAAGTCCATTCAACGCAAATCCCAAAACTGCTGGCCGCAGATTTAAAATACGCTCTGCCAAAGCCGCATCCATATATGGTATGACCAAATCCCCTGTTTTAGGATCATAGACTCTTCTGTCATGTTTCAATTGATGTTTGACTGTTGAAACATCCAGATTCATACCAAAAGCAGCATCATTGTCAAATGCACTAACCCCCGTAATCTCATCCGTATTCTGCCCTGTCCCTTGCTTGATTGTTATCATAATATTCCCCACATGACGATCTACCTGACCACAAAGGACATCCAGTACCTGCAGACTCATTAACTCTCTCTGTACCGTCCCGCCTAGCTTAGGCATGGATCTTTTTCCTTTCTTCATATCATCACCAAATTTTTTCAAATCAAGATTTCCCCTTGCAGATTCCATCATGTTTCCTCTGATTGTCTGTTCACTTTTTTTATCAAAAATTTCAACAGTTTCTGACCTGGCTACAAGATCCTGCAATCCAAGAAGTGCCGCCACTCGACTGGTCGCTACATTTCTTCTTGTGGTGTTTATCGTACTTGCTCCCGGTTTTTTCTTGATTCCCGCCGGGTTCAATGTTTCCTTCATAGACGTCAATTGATTTTCTGAAAGATGATATATCGTGGAACAAACAAATCTCACATTTCCTTGGTTTCCAAACCATCCCATCTCAGAATCACTAATTTTATCAGGATCAGCACTTGAATTTACAGTTTCTGCCCACTTTAAAATGCTCTCCTTTTCCTCTTGTGATAATTGTGGAAAACGTTTCATCACCTTCTCGACATTTTTCATCACAAGCTCACGAAAATGATTTTCAGCTGAAGCATTCACCGTTTTTTTTAACTGCTTAAACAGTGCCCATCCCTCCCGTGTAAGATCCGGAAGCATACCATCTTCCACCCAGCTTTGCAAATTTTTATAATCTTTATCATTGATTTGTTTTCCTTCCGCAAGCGCTTGTTCCAAAGCGCTTCTTCGATTTTCCTCTTCTGATCTGACTTTAAATGCATCCTCTTCTTTAAAGAAATATGTATGATCTAATTTCTGCTCTGTTTGATCCGCATGAAGGATCTTTGCATTATCATTCGAAATGCGAAAAACTTCTGAACAAACACCTTCTTTTTCTTTGTCCGTATGAAATAAATCCTCCGTAACAATACGAACCGTACGAACCCTTCTTAAAACATCCTTCCAGCTTTGTCTTCCCTGTTCCTCCGGTGTCATCGCACAAAAATCCGTACATGCTGAATCCAACCGCAGCAGATCATTCTGTGCCATATTCTGAATCTGCAAAATAATGGCTTGCTTCTCCTGTCGGGTACTACGAAATGAGCTACCGTTCTCCTTAGCGGTTTCGCATGCTGCCAAAAGATCCATATAATGAAGCTTCATTTCTTCAAATCTCCGCAGATTCGTTTCCGGTTCTCTTGTAAATTTTTCATTCATGGCACGTACAAGAAATTCCAGGCTCTTTATGACATCGCCATACGCCTCCCCTTTTTTTCGATACATCCCTTTGAGTCGATCCAGCAATTGCGGATAGACCCCCTCCTGATCCTTCCGGATCATCACCTCCCCACTAGGCATTTCCATGCGTCTAAACAGCCCTGACTCATGATTTTGCCTTGCAGCACTTTTTTGCATTTGTACTCTCTTCAGTTCTTCGATCACCTGTGTATTTCCTACACCGCCTACCGGTTTGGGTTTCACTGATCCTTGTCTTTTAGGAAGTTCCTCCTGGTTATTGGGCATCTGCATTCTGTTAAAAACTCCCATTTCACGACCGGATCCCTTTTTTGAAGATCTATGTCTCTTAAAAAAACTTCTCAACTCTCCGCCCCCTGTCCTGCATACATTTTTCTGCAAATTTTCCAACCAATCAAATAAATCTATTTTCCAGTATACCAAGGAATTATAAACAATTTTCTATACAAAAAAACGATGATGAATTTTTCTTCATTCATCATCGTCTTCATTTGCACTTACTTTGTTAATTCACATATTTTATAGGCCTAGAAATATTCATATTTTCTCTACTTCTCATCCTCCCAGATGTATGGCGTGATCTGGTAAACGTAATAATTCAGCCAGTTCGTGTACAATGCATTGGCATGTGCCCGCCACTGCAGCGGCGGCTTCTTTTCCGGATCATCCTGCGGATAATAGTTTTTCGGAACCTGAATATCCATTCCTTTGGCGCGGTCTCTTCGATATTCCTTATCCAACGTCATTCGATCGTACTCCGGATGCCCCATGACAAAGATTTTTTTTCCATTTTCTGCCATGCAGATAAATACGCCCGCTTCTTCGGATTCTGCCATAATCTTCAAATGCGGACAATTTGCAATATCATCCCGGGATACGGTTGTATGGCGGGAATGCGGTGCAACAAAATAGTCATCAAATCCTCTCACCAACGGTTCCTTCCGGTGCTGTACCTTATGCTGGTAAATTCCAAAAAGTTTCTGTGACAGCAGAGTCTTCTCCAATCCATAATAATAATATAATGCCGCCTGTGCTCCCCAGCAGATATGCAGTGTAGAGGTAACATGGGTTTCACTCCAGTCAAATACCTCTTTTAATTCTTCCCAATAATCCACTTCTTCAAACGGAAGATGTTCTACTGGTGCACCCGTGATGATCAGTCCGTCAAATCTACGTTTTTTAACATCCTGAAAGGTTTCATAAAATTTGTTGATATGACTTGCAGAAGTATTTTTTGACTCATGATTGGTCATGGTAATAAACGTCAGATCCACTTGCAGCGGTGTATTCGAAAACGAACGCAAAAGCTGAAGTTCTGTATCTTCTTTTAATGGCATCAGGTTTAAGATTCCCACTCTCAAGGGACGTACATCCTGTTTTAAAGCACGTTTTTCATCCATTACAAATATATTTTCTTCTTCCAGCAGTCCTCTGGCCGGAAGATCATTTTGTATTTTAATCGGCATAATGTTTCCTCCTGTCATTTATTTCCGCAAATCCGGTTCTACGGAAAAGGGCGGAAGCTTTTTCTCCCGTGAAGCCTCCGCCAAACATATTCTTATTGTAATGTTTTTTACCCCTTTACGCAACCAAAAAGATGTAATTTTAAAAAATCTTTTTATTTTTCGATATTTTCACAGATCACCTCATCTAATGTTCCAAAGGTATATCCCTCACTCTCCCATTGGGTAAGCAGCTCATCTAAAATTTCTGCATTGGTTGAAGAGGTACTGTGTAAAAGCACAATGGCTCCCGGATGTACCCGCGACATTAATTTTTCAAAGGCCTCTTCCCTGGACGGCTGGTCATCCTGTTTCCAGTCCACATAGGCAAGACTCCAGAAAAAGGTATGATATCCTAAATCCTTTGCCATCTTCAGATTCTCAATACTATATTTTCCCTGAGGCGGACGGTAATATTTCACCATTTCTTCACCTGTAATCTCTTGAAATTTGTTTTCGACACTTGTCATTTCTTCCGTAAAACTTTCCAGATTGGAAATTTTCGACATATCATAGTGATGATAGGTATGATTTCCAACGTTGTGGCCTTCCTCCACCATCCGAAGGACCTGATCCTGTGCAGTTTCCAGATAATGTCCTACCACAAAAAATGTGGCTTTTACCTGATGTTTTTTCAATGCATCTAGAATCGCCGGTGTATTTCCATTTTCATATCCTGCATCAAAGGTAAGATACAGTCGTTTCTGATTAGTATCTCCTAGGTAATAGGTATCATATTCTTTTAATTCCTCCATCGGTGCCATTCCTGTAGGTGGCTGTCCCTGCCTCCCAAATCCTAGTCCCCAGTCCTGACTTTCTGCAATTACCGAATTTGACACAACATTCTTTGCTTCATTTTTTCTTTGCAGTTCTCCCAAAACAGCGCCGGAAACATAGCAGATACCAAACACAGTCAGGATTCCAAATGCTTTCAAGATCCTAATCTTCATATTCCTCCAAATAAAAAGCTTTTGGTACACTATATGACCAAAAGCTTTCTTATTTGCATTAATTGCTGGCATTGCTTGCTGCAATCTTTACTTTACTCCACAGGTTACTGATGATTTTTTTTGTTTCTGCATGAAATTCAAAAATTTCATCTTTTTCATAATTTGTTCTTGGAAGATAAGCGGAAATTCCTTCATAATCTCCACCTACTCCGGAAAGTTCCTCCATGACTTCCTGATTTGGAGATGTATAACCTACATAGCTGGAATTATCGTAAGCTGCCTCGTAGGTACATACATAATTCATAAATTCATGTGCCAATTCTATATTTTTCGCATTGGAAGGAATGACCATGGCATCACACCACAGATTGGTTCCGGATTCCGGCAGATAAAATCCCATATTTTCATTTTCGCTCATGATATAAGCCGCATCACCAGAATAAACAAGTCCCAGTGCCTTTCTTCCCTGGGCCATATTATCGATGATCTCATCCGTCACGATCTCCGGCTTCATGGTTTCTACGCACTGAACCAGCCATTCGTAAGCATTATTTAACTCTTTTTCATCAGTCGTATTCATAGAATATCCCAATGCTTTCAGCGCCATCATAAAGGAGTCTCTCTCAGAATCGTAGAGATAAATATCTCCCTGATATTTTGGATCCAGGAAAATATTGTATCCTTCTGCCTCAAGTTCTTCCTCTGTCACCTTGGTCTTGTCATAGATAATTCCAACCGTTCCCCAGAAATATGGCACAGAATACTCATTTCCAGGATCATAGCTCATATCTTTTACATCATCCACCAGAAGATCAAAACCTTCCAGTTTTTCCTGTTCCAGCGACTGAATCAGTTTTTCATTGATCATACGCTGAATCATATAATCACTTGGAATCACCACATCATAGGATTCACCGTTTGCGATCTTAATATACATCTGCTCATTGGAATCAAACAGATCCATTACCACTTTTGCACCGGTCTGCTCCTCAAAATTCTGGATCAGATGCTCTCCTACATATTCTCCTGCATTATATACTCTCAGGGTTTCTCCCTCATATGGAAGAGCTTCCTTTGTTACACCTCCCCGGAGTGTAAACAAGGCTGCAAACAGTGCCAGAACCACTACCGCCAGAATTCCCAGAAGTTTTCCTACATTTTTTCCCTTCTCCTGATATTTTGTCATCACAGCAGGAAGCAGGTTGATCAGCAAAAGTCCTACAGTAATGATCAAAACAACCAGAGTTGAAATCGCATTAATACTTGGGTTTACGCGTTTACTCATTGTGTAAACCATGATACTTAAGTTTTTAACCCCCTGTCCTGTAACAAAGTAGGAAATGATAAAATCATCGACAGACATGGTAAATGCGATCAATGCTCCGGAAATGATGCCCGGTGTAATCTGCGGTACAATCACCTTTGTCAACGCCTGAAACGGAGTAGCTCCCAGATCCATTGCTGCATTGGCAAGGTTTGGATCCAGCGAACGTACTTTTGGCATCACAGAAAGCATTACATAAGGAATGCAGAATGCAATATGTGCCAACAGCATGGTCGTATAGCCTTTTTCAATCTTAAAAGTAATAAAAAGTAACATAAATCCGATAGCAGTTACAATCTCCGGATTCATCATCGGCAGGTTGTTGACCTGATCCATAATATCCCGGATGATCTTTTTGGATTTGCTAAGACCAATCGCAGCGATCGTTCCAACGACCGTAGAAATTGCCGTCGCCAGAAGTGCTACACTGAATGTTGTATACAAAGCTTCCATCATATCCCTGGATTCCAGCATATGCTGATACCACCGAAGGGAAAATCCGGTGAAACTAGTCAATGATTTTCCATCATTGAAAGAAAATATGATCATATAAAGGATGGGCGCATAGAAGAAAACAACCAACAGTCCCATAAGAAATTTTCCATAAGTTCCATTCTTTTTCATAGCTGTTACTCTTCCTCCTTTCCACCCTGATTTCTCTTTTCTACATTTCTAACCAGCATCATCATCAACATCATAACCATTGCAATGATCATAGAGATGGCACTTCCGAAATTCCACTCCCCGGCTGTAATAAACTGATTTTCAATCAGGTTCCCGATCAGGAAATATTGTCCGCCGCCCAACAGCTTCGGAATAAAGAAGGAGCTGACTGCCGGTAGAAATACCAAAGTAATTCCATTGATCACTCCCGGAAGGGATAATGGAAAAATAACCCTGCGGAAGGTCTGTGCCCGATTGGCTCCCAGATCCGCTGCTGCCTCGATCAGCGAATGATCCATCTTACAGAGCGAAGTATTGATCTGCAGGATCATAAATGGAAGAAAGTTATAAACCATGCCCAGTAAAACTGCGCCCTCCGTATAGAGGATTTCTGTCTCTTTCAGCCCCAAAAATCCAAGGATCGTCTGAATGATCCCGCCTTCGCTTAAAATCCCGATCCACGCATAAGTTCTTACCAATGCATTGATCCAGGTTGGAAGTGTAATACAAAGAACTAAAAAGTTTTGTACCTGCTCCCTGCATTTTGAAATATAATATGCCGCCGGATAGCCGATCAGCAGACAGATCACCGTCGTCTTTACAGCAATGACCAGAGAACGCCACAGGATCAGAAGAAAATCCGGATCTGTAAAAAACTTTTTGTAATGTTCCAAGGTAAAGGAAAACGAAATGATCTCATTTCCCTGGTGCATTACGGAATACAATGCAATGAGTGCCATTGGCAGTACCAGCATCATTGCAGCCCATACGATATATGGAATCGCTAACTGTGAAAATCTTTTCATTACTCAAATACCACCCTTGACATAACATGAATATCTTCCGGGAAAAAGGTCAGTCCTACTTCTTCCCCAACTGCTGAATAATCCGTTGTATGGATTTTAAATTCCCTTCCGGTCGTTGAGAAGGTTACCTTATATACGCCTTCCTTCACATCTTCCGGGTCAAAATCATAATCAACGCTGATATCAATGCTCTGGCTCTCATCACTCAATTTCCATCCCTGTGCATTGGCCCAGGTCTTAATATCCGTATCCAGTGCCTGAGACTCTAAAATTTCATCAACTGTTTTAAAGAAGTTGAATGCCATAATGGCTTCATTGGCCTTTTCATTTTTTACGAACGGCTGATTGACCACAAAAATATTCTTTTCAATCGCCGTTCCCCCGGTTGTATAGAAGGTTACCGGATAGCAGCCAACTTCTTCCTGAAGCTCATATTCTACCTTTGCAATCGAAGTATACTCATCTGTTTCCGGATTCCACGCCTGTGCATTGGAAAGGGCAATGATCTCTTTATCATCCAGATTCTTTACATCCTCGATATCTACATAGAAATCATTTGCACTGATCTTTTCTTTTCCATCTTCACTAGTCACATCATGGTTATGGATCACATGCATATTCACAGTCACACTGGTTCCCGGTACGGTTTCTACGATAATCTCATAATGAACTCCTTTGAACAGGGTGCTCAGTACCTCTCCTGTCATCTTTCCGTCTTTTACATCCACGATATCGATATCTTCCGGTCTGATAACCACATCCACCTTTTCATCCTTTTTAAATCCAAAATCCACACAGTCAAAGGTAATATCATCAAAACGTACTTTATAATCCTCCAGCATAACTGCCGGAATGATATTACTTTCTCCGATAAAGTTGGCAACATAGCAGTTTGCCGGTTCATTATAGATTTCTTCCGGCGTACCCACCTGCAAAATATCTCCACCCTTCATGACCACGATCTTATCCGACATCGTCAATGCCTCTTCCTGATCATGCGTAACAAAAATAAAGGTAATGCCGACTTCCTGCTGGATCCGCTTCAATTCATACTGCATTTCTTTACGAAGCTTTAAATCCAAAGCTGCCAAAGGTTCATCCAAAAGCAATACTTTCGGCTCGTTGACCAGCGCTCTTGCAATTGCCACACGCTGCTGCTGACCGCCGGAAAGCAGGGTCACATTCTTCTTTTCGTACCCTTCCAGCCCAATGAGTTTCAGCATTTTCATAACCTTCTGATCAATAACGTCCTTACTCATTTTTTTAATATGAAGTCCAAATGCAATATTTTCATAAACACTCAGATGGGGAAAGAGAGCATATTTTTGAAATACGGTATTTAACTCTCTCTCATAAGGAGGCTTTTTACTGATTTCCTCTCCATCAAACATGACACTTCCCTCATCTGCATCCAGGAAGCCTCCAAGAATTCTTAAAAGGGTTGTTTTTCCACAACCTGAGGGTCCTAACAGGGTCACAAATTCTTTTTCATAAATATCCAGATTCACCCCTTTTAAAATGATCTGCCCATCAAAGCTTTTTACGATATTTCGAAACTCAATCTGTTTCTTTTTTTCCATTTTCCCATCCTCCCTCTAAAACATTGGCGGCGTTGTAACCCATAAGATCAATGCGTCACTGCTTCCATGATTATATAAATAATGATTCTTTTTTCCATCTATGTAAAAGGTGTCTTTGGCCTTTAATTTATATTTTTTATTGTCTCTTACCAAAGTAACCGTTCCCTTTAAAAGGTAACCAAATTCCTCACCTCTGTGGGATTCCATTTCCTGACTACTCTTTTTCGGCGGAAGTGTCAGCAAAATCGGCTCCATCTCATTTTTCTGGGCATTCGGAACGATCCACTCAATCTGATAATCTTCTTTTTTATCCACAAAAAAATCTTTTGTAGAAAAAACAATCTGTTCCTCTTCCTCTTCGTGAAAAAATTCCGCAAGATTCGTCCCCAGCGCCTCCAAAATATCCTCCAGCGTGGAAATGCTCGGACTGGTCAGATTTCGCTCAAGCTGTGACAAAAATCCCTTGGTCAGTTCACTTCTGGATGCAAGATCCTCCAGCGTCAGATCATTTTGCAGACGCAGTTCCCTGATCTTTTTTCCAATATCCATGAAACCCCTCCTTTTGTTTGGTAATACTAAACAATTTTTTTATTGATACACACTTTTCCAATTATACATATTCTCATACATTTTGCAATAGGTTTTGTAAATTCAAATTAAATTTTTAGTATTGCTATACAAAAATCGACGGAACCTCACCCTGGATGTTCCGTCGATTTTTGTTCACATATGCTGTTTTCTTATCTAAGATACTGACGCATAACCTTCAATGCATGTTTTTCCAGCCGGCTCACCTGTGCCTGGGAAATACCGATTTCATCTGCGACCTCCATCTGGGTCTTTCCCTCATAAAATCGCAGATCAATGATATGTTGTTCTCTGGGGGCCAGCCGTTTCATTGCCTCCTGCAAAGAAATTTCTTCCACCCACTGCTCTTCCTTATTTTTCTTGTCACTGATCTGATCCATCACATAAAGGGTGTCGCCTCCCTCCGTATAGACCGGTTCATATAAACTGACCGGACTTTGGATTGCATCCATAGCAACCACCACATCTTCCTCCGGTACCTGGATCATTTCCGCAATCTCCTTCACCGTCGGTTCCTGGGAATGTTTTTTCATATAATCTTCCTTGGCATAAATTGCCTTATAAGCAATATCCCGCAGAGAACGGCTGACACGAATCGCATTGGAATTATCCCGCAAATATCTTCGCAGTTCTCCTGCAACCATCGGCACTGCATAGGTCGAAAACTTCACCATCATCTCCGGCTTAAAATTATCAATTGCCTTGATCAATCCAATGCATCCTATCTGAAACAGATCATCCGGACATTCATTACTGTTAGAAAAACGTTTGATCACACTAAGTACAAGTCTTAAATTTCCCTGAATATATTTTTCTCTGGCCTCTTTATCCCCTTGTTTGATCCTTCGGAACAGTTCTTCTTTTTCTTCCTCTTTCAGTATCGGCAATTTGGATGTATTCACACCGCAAATTTCAACTTTTCCCTGAACCATTGCTGCTCTCCTTATTTGTCTTAGACTTCTAAGAAAAGCATTCCCCCGTAATTCCGGATTTATTCCAAATTCGCCTTCCAAAGACTTCCAGATTTAGGAAGTTCATTCATATTTTACAATCTCCTTTTTCAGACGTTTCATGATCTTTTTTTCCAGTCTAGAAATATAGGACTGAGAGATTCCCAAAAGATCTGCAACCTCTTTCTGGGTCTTTTCCTCCCCCAAAGGATTGTTCAGCCCAAAACGCATTTCCACGATCGTACGTTCCCTTCTGGAAAGCTTCTCAATGGCTTTGTTCAGCAGCTTGCGCTCCATTTCCGTTTCAATATCTTTATAGATCACATCCTCTTCCGTCCCCAGAATATCCGAAAGAAGTAGTTCATTTCCATCCCAATCCACATTTAAAGGTTCGTCAATGGATACCTCCATTTTCGTTTTACTGTTTCTTCGAAGATACATCAAAATCTCATTTTCAATGCATCTGGACGCATAGGTAGCCAGTTTAATATTTTTGTCTTTGTTAAATGTGTTGATGGCCTTGATCAGACCAATGGTTCCGATTGAGATCAGATCCTCCACACCAACCCCCGTATTGTCAAATTTTTTTGCTATGTAAACCACCAGTCGCAGATTATGTTCGATCAGCATGGTTCTAGCTTCATTTTTTTGTTCACTGTCGAGAAATTCTATAGCTTTTAATTCTTCCTCAGGATCCAATGGCGGCGGCAGTACTTCATTTCCTCCAATATAATGGATTTCCTGCTGTCTTCCGAACAGCATTTCCGGTAGATTCGGAACAATCTTAAACTGTATCTGTTTTGGTATCGCTACCTTAACTAACATGTTTTCCCCTCCCTAGCAATAATCATTGTGAAGTAAAATGGAATAGTGAAAAATCCCCGTAAACGGCTGTTCCGTAATGGCTATCATTGGTTTATCCACAATCTGACTGTCATTTCCTTCCAGGATCACCAGATAATCAATCTGTGCGCCCCACAGGATGCCATCCTTTTTCCCTACACTTTTATAAGGCACCGGATGATAGGCCGGCGGTGCCGAATCAGCGATCAAGGCATTCCACGCGTCCCTTGAAATAATACATACCGGTTTCTGACTGATCGGATCAAACAAATGATTTCCCGTATCTGCAAATCCCTGCATATGTTGGCTTTGACCATTCCAGTAAAGAACAATTTCTCTCATACAGTCATTTTGCCGTTTGTAAATCTTTCGTACCTTTTCAAAAATCCCAAAGACAATAGTAAAAAATGCAGACAGCAAAAGCAGCGTATTAATCCGGATCGGTATCCACTGCTCTACAAACTGTAAAATCCCCCCAAGAGCCAATGTCCACAGGATCATCTGATATAACAGATATAAGATCCGTCTTCCATCCTTGATCTCCATACATCCACAGACCATCAAACCTGCTGCCGGGAACAACACGCCCAGCTGAAGGATCCAGCTGCTGCGAAAAAAAAGGAGGGATGCCATTGTATTGCAGGCTGCTGCTGCGAAACTTGCCAAAAAGATCCGGTTTCCTGTAGCGGCAGGAAAAATCGCCGGTTTTAAAAATTCCAGCAACAACAGATTACATATAAAATTTTCTAACAACAATGTGTCTGGATAAATGACATAATGCATAATGTTTTCTCCTTGTCTGCAAGGACATTATACGAAATGGAATTTTTTTCCTTTGTCAAAAGAACAGGAAATGTTTTTTATTTATTTCTCCCAGAATTGACACAGACAACAAAAAAGAGCCACATTTCGTGGCTCTTTTCTCCATAGATCTATTTAACAATATTTGTGTAAGGTTTCTAAAATCAGTTTCAGATCCTCAATTTTTAGCTGTCCCGGTGCTGACGCTTCTCCCACTGTACCAAAGGTAATATCAGATCCAAAAGTCTCTCCGGCAATACGGGTTACAATTCCCATCTGTCCCATTGCCATGGTAATCAAAGGTTTTTCAAAGTTAATGCTGGTTCTTCCGGTAATCTTTAAAAGTCTTGCCACATCACCGATCTCATTTGGCATCACTGCAATCTTCAGAATATCTGCATCCAGCTCTTTCATTTTTGACAATTTTGTCATAATTTCACTTCGGCTCGGTGTTTTGTCGAAATCATGATGAGACGCAATCACTTTGATTCCGGCTTCATGAAGCATCTTGATCACATTTTTGGCTCTTTCCAGGTCGTGGTAGATTTCAAGGTCGATCAGATCTACCTCTCCGCACATGGCAACTGCCAGATTTAATGCAAAATAGTCCTTTGCTCCAATCGATTTGCAACCGCCTTCACTTTCTGAACGAAAAGTAAATAATAACGGCATATCACCAATGATCTCCCGAAGTCCCTGCAGCACAGAAGCAAGTGCCTCCAGATGATAGGCATCTTCAAAATAATCTGCTCTCCACTCGATGAGATCTGCCGGATAATGCGTAATCTCCTCCGCCTTTTTCAAAATGTCTTCCCGGGTCTGCTCAATGATCGGAACACAGATTTTTGGCATTCCTTCACCGATGGTTAAATTTCTTACCGTTACTACCTGTTTCATATCGTTCTCCTTCACGTTTCAGCTATCTTTAGTATAGTATTTTTTGCCATAAAGTGCAATATTTGACAGGCAAAAAAAATTCTTATAGAATGAAGAAAAACTGACGAAATGAGGCTGATTTTATGAAAAATGAGATTACCGGACATACCCGCCTGATCTGCCTTTTGGGCGATCCTGTTACACACAGTATCTCTCCTGCCATGCACAATCTTTCCTTTCAAACGTTAGGACTTGACTACGTGTATCTGGCTTTCAAATCCTCCATCGAAGAATTTGATGCTACTGTAAAAACCTTAAAACAGATTGGTGCCCGTGGCTTTAACTGCACAATGCCATGTAAAAGAATTGCCGCTGACCGATGTGACGACCTTTCCCCCGCTGCCAGATTAATGGAATCTGTCAATACTGTCGTTATCGAAGATGGCAGACTTCTAGGGCATAATACGGATGGCGTCGGCTACATGCGATCTGTCCAGGATGCCGGACATGACATTATCGGAAAAGAAATGACTTTGTTAGGATCTGGCGGTGCCGCTTCCGCAATCCTCACGCAGGCAGCCTTAGATGGTGTAAAATCCATCCATGTATTTGCCCGTAAGGGGAACTCCTGGAATACGGTCGAAAAACAGATTGATCAAATCAATTCTCAGACAGCCTGCAAGGTTACTTTAAATGAACTATCTGACACAACATCCCTCAAGCATTCTCTGACAGACAGTGCAATTCTGGTCAATGCATCTTCTGTCGGTATGGCACCTGACACGGAAAACTGTCTGATTCCTGACAGTTCCTATTTTCATCCGGAACTGATCGTCTCAGATGTGATCTATAATCCACGCAAAACAAAGCTCCTTCAAATGGCTGAAACTGCCGGACTTTCCACCTTTAATGGGATGTATATGCTGCTCTATCAAGGCGCAGAAGCATTTCGGATTTGGACGGGACAGAATATGCCGGTAGATCTTGTAAAGAAAACTTATTTTTCGTGAATACTGGAGAAAAAAAGGGTATCCGCACTGCGAATACCCTTTTTATTATTTACGATTTTTCTGTAAGAAAATTGGAATTTTGATTTCCTGTTCTTCCGGAGCTTGTACCTTTGGTGTCACGATTCCCGGAAATGGCTTTGGCGTTGGCATAACTGGTGTTGAAGCTGCACCTGGCATTGCTGTTCTGGCTGGCGCTGTATATGGGATATTGCTCTTTGTTGGAATAATTTTCTGAGCTCCTGTTACATTTGCATCAAGACCTGTTGCGATAACTGTAATACTACATTCATCTGTGTATGTATCATCGTACATCGCACCAAAGATGATATTTGCTTCTTCACCGGCCATATCCTGAACATAGCTTGCTGCATCGTTTGCATCCATCAGAGAAATATCTCCGGATACGTTGATGATCACGTGAGAAGCACCTGAAATCGTAGTTTCCAGAAGTGGGGAAGCAACTGCCTGTTTTACTGCTTCCAGTGCCTTGTCATCTCCCTTCGCACTACCGATACCAATGTGTGCGATACCCTTATCTGTCATAACAGTCTGAACATCTGCGAAATCGAGGTTGATCAGAGCCGGTAAATTGATCAGGTCTGTAATACCCTGTACCGCCTGCTGAAGCACTTCATCTGCCTTCTTTAATGCTTCCGGCATCGTAGTTCTTCTGTCAACAATCTCTAAAAGCTTGTCATTTGGAATAACGATCAATGTATCTACACTTTCTTTTAACTTTTCAATTCCTGAAACAGCATTCTGCATTCTTGCCTTTGCTTCGAATCTGAATGGCTTTGTAACAACACCAACAGTCAAAATACCCATATCTTTGGCTGCTCTTGCTACCACCGGAGCTGCACCTGTTCCGGTACCGCCGCCCATACCGCAGGTAACAAATACCATATCTGCACCCTTGATCACATCTTTAATATCATCTAAACTTTCTTCTGCAGCTTTTTCACCGATCTCTGGTTTTGCACCTGCACCCAGACCTTTGGTCAGCTTTTCGCCAATCTGCAGCACAGTAGGAGCTTTACAGAAATTCAATGCCTGTTTATCTGTATTGATTCCAATAAATTCTACTCCACCAATTTGTTCATCTATCATTCTGTTAACAGCATTATTTCCTGCACCGCCGACACCGATCACGATAATCCTTGCTGCAGTTTCAGCTTCATTTGTCATAATTTCTAACAACGCCATGTCCTCCTTATCGTACCCAACTTGTACAAATATCTACTTCATTTTATATTATCTGCTTTTCGCCAATTAATCAAGTCGATTTTTACAAAAAGTCAGAAAAATTTGAAATTTATTTATCTTTGATGAAAGAAATGTTCTTACTTTCACTGGTATACTCTTCCATGTGTAGCACACCTGACTTATCTTCCAGATCCGGCAGCAGTGATTGGATTCTGGATGCCTTTTCATCAATGTGATCCCCTTTTCCAAGATTGATCCTTGCATTGGCAAAAGTCAGCACAATCTCTGTTCCTTCCTTCTTTAAGGTAATCGCATCCGGATGAAGTTCATACTTCTCCATCATCTGTGTTATGGAAAGCAGCACATCAAAAATTTTCTCATTTTTTACCTCTAATGGTTCATAGAGTGTCAATGTATCAAATTTCAGCCCATGGATGCATGGAATACCTTCCAAAATCTCACTGGAACTTTCCACAACGGTCCCTTCTTTATCAAAATAAAGATTTGAACCCATATATTCTACATAACCGATGATCTTTTTTTCATAAACCCGGATCTTAATGTGATCCATGGACTTTAAGGTAATCTCTACATTATCTACAAAAGGGATTGCTTTCCCGTCAAGATATTCATACTGGAACATCAGATATAGGGAATTTCTATGTTCTCCCATGACAAGTTCTTTGATTTCTTCCTCTGTATAGTAGGAATTTCCCGTAACCTCCACTTTATCCACGCGAAAAATCCCTGCCGCTAAAAGAACCGAAAACAGTACACCCAATCCAACGACCCCAATCAGAATCCCTTTGAAATTGAATATTTTTTTAATAAATCCTTTTTTCATAACTTTCATTTTATCACATATTTTCGGTTCTTGCACTATAAGTTTCTAGGATTTTCTGTGAATAACTGCACCCAGCTTACAAAAATCTTCTACAATATTCTCATAGCCCCGTTGCAGGATCTGTGCATTACCAAGTTCTGAATTTCCTTCTGCCTGCAGTGCCGCAATGATCAATGCCGCTCCGCCCCTTAGTTCCCGTACTTCCAACCGTCTTCCTTCCAGTTTTTTTACCGGAAACAAATAGGCTTTCCGGTCTTTGAGATAAATCTCCGCTCCCATCTTTTTTAGTTCCTCCACAATCCGAAAACGATTTTCAAAGATCTGCTCCTCAATGCAGCTTTTCCCCTCTGCTCTGCACAAAACAGCCAACAGCGGGGACTGCAAATCTGTGGGGAAGCCAGGATAAGGAGCTGTCACAAGATAGGGGATGGAATTCGCCCTTTCTTTCATCCGCAGCTTCACATCATTTCCATCTCTCTTAAGTTCACCACCCAGACGATGAACAATCTGAATCGTCTTTCTCATATGTTCCAGGGGTGCATCTCTTAAAATGATCTCACCACCGGCTGCGATGGCAGCAAACAGGTAAGTTCCTGCTACGATTCGGTCACTGCAAACGGTATATTCCACCTGTGTCTGGCATTTTGCACCCATAACAAAGAGTTTTTCTGTTCCGATCCCATAAATGCGAATTCCCATTGTCGCTAAAAATCTACACAATTCAACAATTTCAGGTTCTCTGGCAGCTCCATAGATTCTGGTCATACCGGACGCACCTGCTGCTGCCAAAAGAATATTTTCGGTGACTCCCACACTGGAATATGGCAAAAACAAATCGCAGCCTTCCAAATGTTCGCACACAGCTTCCAGCCGGTCTTCTTTTTCCTGAAAAGACACTCCCATTGCCTCCAGAACCTGTTCATGAAGATCAATCGGTCGTTTTCCAATACAGCATCCCCCCGGATAACCCAAGGTTACGGTTCCAAATCTGGCCAGAAAACTTCCAAGCAGCATGACAGAGGAACGCATGCGGTCTGTTTTTTCGATCAAGGGTACCGACTGCATCTCTTCCGTATTTAGAATCAGGGTATCTCCTTCCCAGATACTTTTCACTCCTGCATAGGCCAATACTTCCAGCATGGAGGATACATCCTCAATCTTTGGGCATTTATGTAGGACTGTCTCGCCCCGGTTCAATACACATGCTGACAGGATCGGAAGCACTGCATTTTTGCTTCCCTGAATCTGAACCTCACCGCACAATCTGTGCATACCTTCCACTTCTATCTTACTCAAAGGATTCCCCCATAAAATTCATTCATAAAATTCTATGCCCCATCCCCTGGTTTAATGTTCTTTTCTTATCGACAGCGAAACATTTAGGGCAATCCCCATCTCCGACAAAAGAAACAGTACCGAGGTTCCTCCATAACTGACAAAAGGCAGCGTAATTCCCGTATTGGGGATACTGTTGGTCACCACCGCAATGTTTAAAATCACCTGAATCATCAGATGCGCCATGATCCCGGAAACAACCAGACAGCCGTAAAGATCTCTGGTATGGCTGGCGACGACCATTAATCTCCAGATCAATATTCCAAACAAAAGGATCAAAAAAATAGCACCTAAAAGCCCCAGTTCCTCACATATGATGGAAAAGATCATATCATTCTGGGCTTCCGGTACAAATCCCAGTTTTTGCTTTCCATTACCAATTCCAACCCCAAATACGCCGCCGGATCCGATGGCATATAATCCCTGCAATGTCTGATATCCTTTCTCATATTTTTCCGGATCCATCCAGATTTTCAAACGTTCCAGACGATAACTTTCCATTGCAAGGAAAATGGTCACAAATAATATTCCTACAGTTCCTATGGCAATAAACTGTGCATATTTTGGACTTGCAACAAAGATCAGAACCACTGCAATTCCCAGAATAATGATTGCCGTACTCAAATTGTTAGTTCCTACAAGCCCGACGATCGGCAATGCACTTAATATGACCAGAAACATGGTTTTGATCTTCACGATCTTCTTTCCCTGCTTTGTGACGATCCAGGCAAGAAATACGATCAATGCCACTTTAGCGAACTCTGACGGCTGAAAAGACAAAGGTCCCACGCCCAGCCAGCGTTTTGATCCGTTGATCTCCTGCCCCACAAAAAGAACCAAGGTCGATAAAACCGCCGCGAAACAGTAACCGGCCACAGCAAAGGATGACCAGATATGATAATCAATATTTGCCACCAGATACATGGCTGCTAATCCCAGACTGGTCGCAAAAAACTGCTTCTTTAAATAATAAAAAGAATCGCCAAACTTTACCTGCCCGTTATAGGAACTTGTGCTGTAAAGCATGACCATTCCAAACAAAACAAGAGCCAAAACGCTGATGAGTAATGCCATGTCTACTCTTTTCGTTCCGGCTCTTTCCTTTTTCATGCAGATCTCCTTATAATTTTCTTACAAGCTCTTTAAAAATCCTTCCGCGCTGTTCATAATTATCAAACATTCCCCAGCTTGCACATGCCGGTGAGAGCAGGACTGCCTCGCCCGGATTTGCCAGTCTGGCACAAATTTCTACGGCTTCTTCCATTGTATCTGCAAACATAATCTTATGAAACCCGTGTTTCCTTGCACACTCTGCAATTTTTTCTCTGGTTGCCCCCAAAAGCACCAGATGGGTTACTTTTCCATCAAAACTCTCAATCCATTCATCATATTCAGATCCCTTGTCATAACCGCCCCCAATCAAAACAGTTTTACGGTTCATTGCCTGGATCCCTTTTATCGCTGCATCCGGATTTGTACCCTTGGAGTCATTATAATAATCTACACCATTTTTTTCTGCAACAAATTCAATCCGGTGTTCCACCGCCGTAAATTCCATTACGGTCTTTCTGATCACATCCATCGGCACCTTCATGCTCACTGCCATTGCGATGGCTGCCATAACATTTTCATGATTATGACCCCCCAACACCTTCAGATCTGTGGTCTTGCAGATTGGTGTTTTGGTATTTCCATCCGCATAAATGAATGTATCATCTTCCAGATATACACCCATCTCCAATGTATGCAGACGACTGAAATATAATACCGATGCACTGCATCGTTCTCCAAATTTTCTTGTCACTTCATCATCATAATTTAAAACACAAACATCTTCTTTTGTCTGATTGCATGCAATCTTTTCTTTGGTTTCTATGTAACATTCCATGGTATGATGTCTGTTCAGATGATCCGGTGTAATATTTAAAATTGCGCTCACTGCCGGATGAAACCGGTCAACGGTCTCTAACTGGAAGCTGGAAATTTCTGCTACCGTCACTGTATCTTCCTTCATTTCCAGTGCAGCTTCCGTATAAGGATTTCCAATGTTTCCTACCACAAATACACTGTCAAAATAATTTTTCATCAGTTTTCCAACCAATGTCGTTGTCGTCGTCTTTCCATTGGTTCCTGTAATAGCAACCACTCTGCCCTTTGACAGACGATAGGCCAGTTCAATTTCACCCCAGACCGGAATATTTCTCGTCTTAAACTCTTCCACCAATGGGATATCTGTCGGAACTCCCGGACTTAACACTACCAGATCCAATGTTCCGATCACATCCTCGCTCAAAACACCTAAAATGATCTTTGCCTTCGAATCCTTCGGCAGTTTCTGTCTAATCTGTTCTTTTGCATTTTTCGTATTTTCATCATAAAGGACCACACGGGCCTGTACAGTTTCTAAGAGCGTTGCTGCGCTGATACCGCTGATCCCTGTGCCGTATACCAGCACATTTTTATTTAAAAATTCCATGTTTCCTCCGTAATTACAGTGCCATCAGTCCTACCAGACACAGAAGTGCTGTAATGATCGTAAAGACTGCTACCACCTTTGTTTCTGACCATCCCCCCAATTCAAAATGATGGTGGATCGGTGCCATTCTGAAAATTCTCTTTCCGTGAGAGATTTTAAAATATCCAACCTGAATGATCACAGATAAAATTTCAATCCAGTAAATCAGTCCCACAATAAGGATAAACATCGGCATCTGAAGCATATAGGCAATGGATGCCACAAAGCCGCCCAAAGCCAGAGAACCGGTATCTCCCATAAATACACTGGCCGGATGTACATTAAATAATAAAAAGCCCAAAAGTGCGCCGATGACTGCTGCTGCGATCGGCCATACACCGCTTCCTTCTCCCAACGCTACCACGCCAAAAAAGATTGCAACCATGATCGTCACACTGGTCGCCAGACCATCCAGACCATCTGTAAAGTTCACGCCGTTCACGGTTCCAATCACTGCAAGGAACATTACCGGAATTGCCAAAAAGCCAAGATTTAATGTCACGCCCGGAAAGAATGGAACGATCATTTCCATGGAAATGCCTGAAAATTTGTACATATAAACGGCAAACACACCAGTAACCAGAAACTGCCCAAACATCTTCTGGGATGGTGTCAACCCTTCCGAACGCTTTAAAATGATCTTAATATAATCATCCAAAAATCCAATGATCCCAAAGCCTACCGTCACAAACAGTACCGGGATGATCTGCGGATAATCCTTACTGTAAATGCAGGATGTCACGATCACACTGATCAAGAAGATCACGCCTCCCATGGTCGGTGTCCCATTTTTCTTTAAATGGGACTGTGGGCCATCATCTCTGACTGTCTGACCAAATTTCAATTTTCTTAAAAACGGAATGATCAGGGGACCTAGCGCCACACTGATCGCAAATGCAATGATAATCGGAATCGATATTGTAATATATAGATTCATAATCCACCTCTTCTATTCTTCTCTTTTGATATTTTATAAGTATAATTCTTTTATTCTGAACTTTCAACTGTTTCTACCTGTAAATAAGGCAAAATATTTTCAAAGATGCTTTGCAGCACCGGTGCCGCAATTGTTCCTCCATAATACACCCCTGTAGGCTTTGCGATAATGACCAGACCAAGTACCTGCGGGTCATCCGCCGGTGCAAATCCCAGAAATGAGGAAATATATTGTTTGGCACTCCTTGGCAATGTCTGGGACGTTGCAGTTTTGCCGCCAATGCGATATCCGTCCACCTGACCTTTCGATCCTCCGCCTTCTGCTACGACACTTTCCAGAAGAGTTCGCATCACTTCTGATGTTTCTTCCGAAACAATCCCGTTTTTTTTTGGATATTCAAAGGTTTTTATGATCTCTCCCTCATCATTTCTGATTTCTTTTGCAAAATGCGGTGTTACCCTGTTTCCTCCATTAATGATCGCACTGACAGTCGCTGCAAGCTGAATCGGCGTAATCTGAAAAGACTGGCCAAATGACATGGTCGCAAGTTCCACCAGACCAATGGTTTCCTTTTTATGCATAATCGTTCCAGCCTCTCCCGGGATATCGATCCCCGTCCTGGAAAGCATTCCAAGATCTTTCATTCCCTCATAAAAGGCATCTGATCCCACACGCAGCCCCACATTGATAAATACCGGATTGCAGGAATTTTGTATACCCTGTGCAAAAGTTTCTGCTCCATGGCCTTTTATTTTGTGGCAACGGATCCTGCGATCTTCCACAATGGCAAATCCCGGACAGGAAAAGGTATCATTGACTGTCACTTTTCCTTCTTCGAACGCAATGGCTGAAGTGATGATTTTAAAGATTGACCCTGGCTCATAGGTATCATTGACGCTTTGATTGCGCCACATTCTGTTTCTTGCATCATTTATCTGCTGTTGGGTCATAGCTTCCGTCTCCGTCTCTTCCGACAGATCAAAGGGATGATTCAGATCAAATTCCGGCACATTGACATTGGCATAAATAGCTCCGTCTTCCGGGTTCATTATTATGATCGAAACATATTCTGCCTCCTTTTCTTCCAAAACTTTCAAAGCTGCCTGTTCGCAGTACATCTGAATATTATAATCCAGTGTCAGACACAGATTATTTCCCGCGATGGCTTCTACCCGTTCTTCCGCTTCTCCGTCCAGTTCGATGCCCCTTGCATCTGTCTGGGTCAGGATCGTCCCGTCAATTCCTTTCAAATAATCTTCATAATATACCTCCAGACCAATAATTCCCTGATTATCACTCCCGGTAAATCCCAGCACCTTTGATGCTGCCGAATCAAATGGATAATATCGCTTAAAATCTTCGTCTATTTTTACACCCGCAAGATTATAATTTCGGATCCTATCTCCTGTTTCCTTATCCACATTCGCCTTAATTTTTTCAATAGAACTTACTTTTTCCACACGCTTACGGACAATTTCCTCCGTAATCCCCAATTCCCGGCTTAACACCGTGATCACTTTTTCCGGATCCCGGATCTGACTATGGATAACAGAAACCGTACATACGGTTCGATTAGTTGCAAGTACCACACCTGTACGATCAAGAATTTTCCCACGGGCTGCTTTGATACTTCTTTCCCTTTCATGAAGCGCATCCGCTTTTTCCTGATAGTATTCTGAACGAAATACCATCAAATATACCAGACGTACACAAAGACATCCTATCACCATCATACATAGAAAAAAGACAACAACAATCTTTTTTCTATGATATGTTTTTGTATGATCAAACATAAAAAGACCTCATAAAGTTTTTCTTCATTTTATGAGGTCCTTACATTTATTATTCAGTTTCATCTACAGACGGCAAAATATCCGTAATGATTGCACTTGGATAATCATCATCCTGGGTCAGATCCTTCAGCATTCCCGTCTCTGGATCAATGCTGTCATCATTAGAGATATCCGGCGGTGTTACTTCTTCACCGGTCTGCGGATCAATGACACCCTCATCCTGTTCGTCCTGTGTTGGATCATCTTCTTGGGCTGCATCTGTTTCATCTACTTTATCAGCATGTGTCGCATTGTACTCATCCAGCATATCTTCCGGCGGTGCCTCTGTCTCATAAATATTCAGATATGGAAGAGCTTTCTGCATAACATCCTTCCAGATTTCCTGTGCATAAGAACTGGTCGCCTGATAAGCAGCATTTGGTTCATCTACAACAACATAGCAAACCACCTGCGGTTCATCATAAGGTGCATAGCCGATAAATGATACCAGATAATTTCCATTACCTCGCGGCAGCTTCTGTGCAGTTCCCGTTTTTCCGCCCATGGCATAACCTGCAATACGCGCAGATTTACCGGTTGCTCCATTTCCATTGCCATCTCTGGATCCATACATGGTGCTGTACAGGTAATGTTTTATCTTTTCACTGGTCTGCTCAGAAACCGTTCTTCTCAAAAGATTTCCTTCGTTTTCTTCAATGGTTCCGCCATTATGATCAACAATCTTTTTCATTACATGAGGCTGATAATAATATCCTCCATTGATACAGGATGAAAATGCACTTGCTACCTGAATCATGCTGGCATTAAATCCCTGTCCGAAAGAACAGGTTGCAAGTTCTGCCGGCCCGATCTCTAAATTCTCATACGGCGCATTTCCTTTGGTATAATAAACCACCGTATCTGTTCTTGATTCTCCCGGAAGATCAATTCCGGTACGGAGACCGAAATTAAACAATCTCTGATATTTCACAAAGTTTTCATCTCCCATTTTCGCTGCAATCTGCATCAAGGCATCATTGCAGGAGAACATCAGGGACCCTTCCAGTGTAATCAGTTTATGTCCTGTACGTTTTGCACAATGGATCGGTTTTTGTCCTGCAACAACTACCTGTGAACCATCACAATAGAACGCATCCGTTTCCTTCACAATACCGGCTTCCAATGCAGCTGCAACAGTCATTGGTTTTACGGTAGATCCAGGTTCAAAACTGTCACTGACACAGAAATTACGCCACATATCATTCATCAGTTTATATTTCTGATTTGCTTTTTCCTCCAGTTCCTTCTGTTCTTGGTCTTTTGCCTTCTGTTCTTCTTCGGAAAGGGTATGATAAATCGCTTTTTTCTCTTCCATGAAGGCTTCCAGCTGTTCCTGATAAACGGCAACTTCCGCATCCAGTGCCACTTCCTGTTCTGCTGTCAGAATTCCATTCGCAACCAGATCATATGGCTGATTCAGGTCATATTTACGATTGCTTGCCATTGCAAGGATCTCTCCATTTCTTGGATCCATCATCAGGCAGGCGACTGTCTTGGCACCATCACCGTCACGAAATGCATTTGCATACTTATTCATGAAACTGTCAATGGATTCCTCCACAAATTTCTGCAGAGTCGCATCCATGGTAGAAACGATATTGTATCCATCCGTTGACTCATGGATAACTTTTTCTGTTTCCAGATCTTCATTCAAATAAGTATAACTTCTTCCATTGACACCATTTAATATATCAGAATAATATTCCTCAATCCCATACTGTCCACGGTTTCCTGAAACTGTATAACCGATAATGTTGCATCCCATCGTTTCATAAGGATACTTTCTCTTATAGGCTTCCTCAAACCAAACGCCTTTGATCAAAGAATCCTTTGCTTCGATCTTTTCTTCCAGTTCTGAAATCTGCTCCTTGGTCATCTCTTTTTCAAGTACCACATAACTGCTGGTCTTTTTTTCCTGATAAATATCAGTCAGCTCTTCCTTCGTATAATCCAGATACTCGGAAAGTGCCATCATGGTCGCGTTTACATAATCCTTCTTCTTTGTTTTTTTGCTTTCCTGTTCCTGTACATCCGTCAAAACCTTCGGATCCAAGATTACATTGTATACTTTTTCGCTTGTGGCGAGCACCGTACCGTTTCGGTCATAAATATCTCCACGTCGGTATGCCAGTGTCAGACTGTTGCTCTCCTGCTGCTGAAGCACTTTCTTCGTATACTTTTCACCATTGGTTTCATTGATATATACAATTCGGATACTTAAACCAACCAAAGCCAGCACAATCAATCCAAAGATCAGTGCCAGCTTTTTTTTCATTCGATTTTTTATCTTCTTTAATTTTCTATATTCTTTCTTAGTCACGTTTCTACCCTACTTTGACTTTATCACACTCTTGATCAGAGTATCTTCCTCCTCAGGTACCGCTTCGTACTGACTTACATAATTCTGACTTGTATTTTCATACAGTACAACATTTTCCTTGGATGCATATACCATCCCCAACTCATTGATTGCAACCTCTCTGATCTCATCTAAATTCACAGAAGCTTCGATACGATTCAGATCATCTGCATTCGTCTTTCTCAAATCTGCCAATTCTGTTTCCAATGATGAGATCTTTTTCAGATTGCTGGTTGACAATGCCTGCTGTTGCAGATAATAAGCACCGGAAACCAAAGTCAGAACACAAGCAGCTGCAACAAACATACAATATGGAATGCTTAAATTTGCGGATTTCTGCTGATGTCTTCTATGAGAAACCTGAAATTCCTGAGACTCTTTCTCACGTCTTTCCGGCTCCTGTACACGCTTTCTTACAACATTTCCATATACTTCTGTCTGGTATCCGCTCACGCTTCTGGTGTTTCTGCTTTTCCGGACCATCTCTGTGTCTCCCCCTAATCTTCTATCTTTCTTTCAAATACTCTCAGTTTTGCGCTTTTTGCTCTGCTGTTATATTCTAGTTCCTCTTCTCCCGGAACAATCGGTTTCCTTGTAATGACCTTGCCCTTTGACTTTTTACCACACACACATACCGGAAAATGGCTCGGACATGTACAAGGATTCTCGTTTGTTTTAAAAATTGTTTTAACGATTCTGTCTTCTAAAGAATGAAAGGTAATGATACAGATCCTTCCTCCATCCTCTAAAAGGTCGATCATTTCATCTAATGAATTCTGCAACACTTCCAGTTCTGCATTTAATTCAATTCGGATTGCCTGAAAGGTTTTCTTGGCCGGATGCCCCCCACCGGCTCTCACCTTTGCCGGAATTGCTGCTTTAATGATTTCAATCAGCTCCCCGGTCGTTTCAATCTCTTTTTTCTCTCTTGCTGCAACAATGTGCTTCGCAATATTTTTTGCAAATTTATCTTCTCCGAAATCCCGGATAATGCGAAACAGCTCCATTTCACTGTATTCATTCACAATGTTTTTCGCTGTTTTCGGCTGTCTTCTGTCCATACGCATATCCAGCGGAACATCTTCTCTGTAAGTAAATCCACGCTCCGGCTCGTCCAACTGATAGGAAGAAACCCCCAGATCAAGGACAATGCCTGAAACTTTCTGAATACCAAGCTCTGACAGTACCTGCTTCATATGGCAGTAATTGCTTCGGACGGTTGTCACTTTGTCACCAAAGATTGCAAGTCTTTCTCCGGCTGCCTTCAGTGCATCCTCATCCTGATCAATCCCGATCAGACGACCGCCATCGCCCAACTGCTTCAGGATCTGAAAAGAATGTCCGCCACCGCCCAAGGTTCCATCTACATAAATGCCATCCGGCTTTATATTTAAATTCTCTATGGTTTCGAAAAGTAAAACTGATTTGTGTTTAAATTCCATGCGCCTTCCTCTTATATCATAAAATTAAAATTCGCGCCTAAATTTTCGGCGATTTCATCCAAGTCATCGTAATTTGTCGCATCTTCATAACGTTCTTTGCTCCACAATTCAACATGGGTCAACATTCCAGCAAAGACTACCTCTTTGTCCAGATCTGCGAATTTACGAAGCGGTTCCGGAACCAGAACTCTTCCCTGTTTATCAAGTTCACACTCCTTCGCTCCGGCAACCCAAAATCTGCTGAACTTTCTGGCATTTTTATCTAGGATAGGTAATTGTTTTAATTTTCCTTCGTAGATGTCCCATTCATTCATTGGAAACAGAAACAAGCAGCCATCCAGTCCCTTTGACATCATAAACCGGTCTCCCAGTTCATCACGGATTTTTGAAGGAATGATCAGCCTGCCTTTTGTGTCTATCGTATGATTGTATTCTCCATTGAACAATGCAACCACCTACTTTCAAATGAAACGCTCCACTTTTTGCCATATACGTTCCACTTTTCACCACTTTTCTCCACATGTCCAGTTTACACCACCACAATACACATTGCAAGTACAAAATCCTTAATTTTTCGTTTTTTTCGCATTGATTTTTTACATTCCGGAAACAAAAAAAGACTGCAAATCCGGCATACAATACCGAATTTACAGTCTTATCATTTTTCTCATGCTTTTTTTACTTTTTGATGTCCGATCAATATCGTCAAAAGACCTCCAATGGCAAGCAAAAGACCCAAAAGCTGGGATACCGGAAAACCGATCCCCGGAAGCAGAAGCTGGTCTGTACGAAGTGCTTCGATCCAGAAACGTCCTGCCCCGTAAAGTGTCAGATACCACAATACCAGTTCTCCCTGAAACTTTTTACGATCCCGATACCAATAAAGGAACAGGATCACACCAAAATTCCAAAGTCCTTCATACAAAAAGGTGGGATGAACCTGGATAAAATCAACCCCATTGATAGTCTGCAGATGATTCCACATTTTTTCCGTGATTTCTCCGGATCTAACTGCCGAAACCGGAAGCTGCATGGCAAATAACCCATTGGTATAATCGCCAAAAGCTTCTCTGTTAAAGAAATTTCCCCATCTTCCAAGAATCTGTCCTGCCACAAGTCCCACGCAGGCCGTGTCAAACATTTTGGTACAGGAAAGTTTTCTCTTTTTGCTGAACACATAGACTGTGATAAATGCCCCGATCACACCGCCGTATATGGCAAGTCCGCCCTGACGGAGGTTTAAAATGCTCCAAAGATCATTCTTATAAACATCCCAGCGGAATGCTACATAATAAATTCTTGCACCAATGATCGCAAATACCACTGCATATAGCAAAAGATCCAGATAATCCTCCGGATTTTGTCCGGTACGTTTCGCTTCTTTTGCTGCCAGCAAATATCCCAAAAGAATACTCAAAGCAATGATACATCCATAATAAGCAACTTCAAATCCAAATATACTGAAATTTTTCCCAACATGTTCCAAAGAAATTCCCAGGTTTGGAAAATTAATCTGCATATCCATGTCAAAATCCTCTTAAACATTAAAACGGAATAAGATCACATCGCCATCTCTGACTACGTACTCTTTTCCTTCAATACGAACCAGGCCTTTATCTCTGGCACCTGCATAAGAGCCGCAATCCAAAAGATCCTGATAATTTACAACTTCAGCCTTAATAAAACCACGTTCAAAGTCAGAATGGATCTTTCCTGCCGCCTGCGGAGCCTTGCATCCGATCGGGATTGTCCATGCACGTGTTTCATCTTCTCCTGCTGTCAAATAACTTTGGAGCCCTAAAATGTGATAGCTTGCTGCGATGAGTTTTTCAAGACCGGATTCTGACAGTCCCAGATCCTCCAAAAATTCTGCTTTTTCTTCATCATCCAGCTCTGCGATTTCCTGTTCAATCTGTGCACAGATTACAAATACTTCGCTTCCCTGTTCTGCAGCCAATGCTTTTACCTTCTGTACATGTTCATTTCCGGCAGCATCGTCTGCCAGTTCATCTTCTGCTACATTTGCTGCAAAGATTACCGGCTTCCAGGTCAGAAGATTATATTCTGCCATCCATGCTTCTTCATCTTCATTTTCCAGTTCCATTGTTTTCGCCGGTTTGCTGTCTTCCAGATGTGCTTTGATCTTTTCCTGGAACTCTAATTCCTTCGCAGCCGTCTTATCATTTCTTGCAACTTTTGTTGTTTTTGCAATGCGGCGTTCCAAAATTTCAAGATCTGAAAAGATCAGTTCCAGTTCAATCGTCTCAATATCACGCAGCGGATTGATACTTCCATCTACATGAATGACATTCGGATCTTCAAAACAACGAACCACATGTACGATTGCATCTACTTCACGGATATTTGCAAGGAACTGATTTCCAAGCCCCTCCCCTTTGGAGGCTCCCTTTACAAGACCTGCAATATCAACAAATTCGATCACAGCCGGAGTTACCTTCTTGGAATTATAAAAATCTCCCAACAGCTTCAGTCTTTTGTCCGGAACCGGAACAATTCCTACGTTCGGGTCAATGGTACAGAAT
>CAZLQJ010000002.1:0-75175 GCA_964561705.1 uncultured Lachnoclostridium sp.
AACCGATCGCAGCTGCAATCGGTGCAGGCATTGATATTGCAAGACCATGCGGAAATATGATCGTTGATATTGGCGGCGGTACTACAGATATCGCAGTCATTTCCCTGGGAGGTACCGTTGTAAGCACATCCATCAAGATTGCAGGGGATGATTTCGATGAGGCAATCGTCCGTTTTATGCGTAAAAAGCATAATCTTCTCATTGGTGAAAGAACCGCAGAGGATATCAAGATCAAGGTTGGTACCTGTTATCCGAAAGATACTGTAGATACGATTGATGTCAGAGGACGTAATCTTGTAACAGGTCTTCCAAAGACAGTCACAGTGACATCGACAGAAACAGAGGAAGCCTTAAGAGAAACAACAGCGCAGATCGTAGAAGCAGTTCACAGCGTTTTGGAAAAAACTCCGCCGGAACTTGCAGCGGATATTGCAGATCGTGGAATTGTATTGACAGGTGGCGGAAGTCTGATCCGCGGACTGGATGAGTTGATCGAGTCAAAGACCGGAATCAATACGATGGTAGCAGAAGATCCGATGACCTGTGTAGCAATCGGAACCGGAAAATATGTAGAAATGTTATCCGGAAAAGTTGTAGAATAAGAGAAAAATGTTTGGGGGCATGACGATATCGTTGTGCCCTTTTCTGATGGAGGGGCTATGGAAGGCTATGTAGAACACATTATTTTTCGTAATGCAGAAAACGGATATACAGTCTTCGAACTGGTAAGCGGCGAGGAGCAGATGACTTGCACCGGTGTTTTTGGCTATTTAAATGAGGGAGATTTTGTTGCATTGGAAGGTCAGTTGGTGGAACATCCCATGTATGGAACCCAGATGCAGGTGACTTCCTACGAATTGAGACCACCGGAGGATGTTGTGGCCATCCAGCGTTATCTTGGAAGCGGTGCCATCAAAGGCATTGGAGAGACGATGGCAGGCAGGATCGTTCAAAAATTTGGTGCGGATACATTTCGTATCATGGAGGAGGAACCGGAACGTCTGGCTGAGATCAAGGGGATCAGTGAACGGAAAGCAAGAGAGATTGCTGTTCAGGTGGAAGAAAAAAAGGAACTTCGTCATGCAATGCTTTTTTTGACCCAGTACGGGATCAGCAACAGCCTGGCAGTAAAGATTTATCAGAAATATGGTCAGGAATTGTATGGGATCATGCAGGAAAATCCTTATCAGCTTGCGGAAGATATTTCTGGTGTAGGTTTTAAGATTGCAGATGAGATCGCAGCCCGGATCGGCATTCATACAGATTCTGATTACCGGATCAGGAGTGGACTTCTCTATACGCTGCTTCTTGCGGTGGGAGAGGGACATACCTATCTGCCTAGAACAGAACTGATCCGCAGAAGTCAGGAACTTTTGAGTGTAGAAGAAAATGCATTGGAGATCCAGTTGGGAAATCTTTGCATTGATCGGAAACTGATCGTAAAACTGGAAGCAGATGAAGAGCGGGTTTATGCGGCTTCCTACTATTATATGGAACTTCAGACAGCTAAAATGCTGCATGATCTGAATGTTCCTTATGCATATGACGAGGCGATGACAGAGCGCAGGCTGCATAAGATCGAAGACCATGCAGGGATGGCATTGGATGAACTACAAAGAGAAGCTGTGTTAGGAGCTGTCCGACATGGAGTATTTATCCTGACGGGGGGGCCGGGAACCGGAAAGACCACCACGATTAATGCCATGATCCGTTATTTTGAAAGCGAAGGACTGGATATCATGCTGGCGGCTCCTACCGGCCGTGCAGCGAAACGTATGACAGAGACGACCGGCTATGAGGCGAGTACGATCCACAGAATGTTGGAACTGATGGGAGGACCGGGACAGGGAGAAAAAGGGACTTTTTTAAGAAATGAGGAAAATCCTCTGGAAACGGATGTAATCATTATTGATGAAATGTCCATGGTTGATCTGCCCCTATTCTGTGCCCTCTTAAAAGCAGTGATGGTAGGAACCCGACTGATCCTGGTAGGCGATAAGGATCAGCTCCCAAGTGTCGGAGCCGGTGCTGTATTGAAGGATCTGCTGGGATCAGAAAAATTTCCGTCGGTGATGCTGACCAAGATCTTTCGTCAGGCGGGAGAGAGTGATATTGTTGTCAATGCGCATAAGATCAATCAAGGGGAACCGGTTGTTTTGGACAACAAATCGATGGATTTCTTTTTTTTGAAACGTCAGGATCCTAATGTGATCATTCGTGTACTCTTGACACTGATACAGAACAAACTGCCGAAATATGTAGATGCATCCCCTTACGATATTCAGGTGCTGACCCCTACCAGAAAAGGAGTGTTGGGCGTGGAACGTCTGAACGGGATTTTGCAGCAGTATCTCAATCCTCCGGAACCTGGAAAAAAAGAAAAAGAACATGGGGGGAGAATTTTTCGGGAAGGCGATAAGATTATGCAGATCAAAAATAATTACCAGCTGGAGTGGGAAATCCGAAACCGGTATGGACTTCCGGTGGATAAAGGGACCGGTATATTCAACGGTGACATGGGGATTATCAAAGAAATGAATCTGTATGCGGAAACGATGGTGGTTGAATTTGATGACTGCAGACAGGTGGATTATTCCTTTAAACAGCTGGATGAGCTGGAACACGCCTATGCTGTAACCATTCACAAATCCCAGGGAAGTGAGTATCCGGCAGTGGTTATGCCGATGTGGCCGGGTCCGCGGATGCTCATGAACAGAAATCTTCTGTATACAGCAGTTACCAGAGCCAGAAAATGTGTGACGATGGTAGGAAATGATGCAGTATTTTATCAAATGGCGGAAAATGTAAATGAACAGACCAGATATAGTGGTCTGAAGGAACGAATATGGGAATTTTAAATATTCTATACCCACAAAGATGTCCGGTGTGTCATGGGATCTTAAAGGGCCGGGGAAATGTTTGTCCATCCTGTCGGAAGAAACTTTGCTACATAAAAGAGCCACGCTGCAAAAAGTGCGGAAAACAATTGGAGGATCCGGAACAGGAATATTGTAGGGACTGTCAGAGATTTTCTCATGCTTTTTCCGGAGGAATGGCAGTTTTTGGATATGACGAGGTCATGAGAAGATCCATTTCCATGTTCAAATATCACAATCGCAGGGAGTATGCCCGTTTTTATGCAGAGGAAATGTATGGACAGTATGCCTGGTTTTTAAAAAGAATCGATCCGGACGTAATCCTTCCTATACCGGTTCATAAACAGAAAAAACGTCAGAGAGGATTTAATCAGGCAGCGCTGGTGGCGAAAGAACTTGGAAGGATCTCGGGCATCCCGGTGGATTGTGGATATCTTGTGCGCAAAGAAAAGACAACACCTCAAAAGGAACTTACCAGACAGCAAAGAAAATCAAATCTGAAGGAGGCCTTTGGTCTGAGCAGGCAGGAGGACGGTTATGAACGTGTTCTTTTGATCGATGATATTTATACGACAGGGGCAACCATGGATGCAGTTTCGGAAATTTTAAGGGAAAATCAAACAAAGATTATATATTTTTTGACCATATGTGTTGGAACCAACGGATAAATGTGGTACAATATAGGACGAAAATATGCAAAAAATTATCAGGGAATCGAAAACGGCAGTTTTTGTTCCTTAGGAGAATCGGATGCTGAATGAAGAAAAAGTAAAAAATATGGCAAAAGCTGCAGAATATGAAGAAGGTCCGGAAAAGTGTAATCTCAAGATCACAGAGTATTTTCGTACAGATTATATCGGACTTCAACTGGTAAAGTCTGGATTGGCTTATACGGCTGCTTTTTTGATTCTGACTGCCATGGTTGCCTTTGGGAAAATTGAAGAACTGATGCTGATGCTGAGCAGGGCAGACGAACTGCCAACGCTGATCAGAAATCTGCTGTTGCTTTTTTTTCCGGGAATGATCTTATATGAAGTTTGCGTATATCTCTATTATTCCCGAAAATATCAAAATGCAAAGCAGAGTATCGGAAATTATCAGGATTATCTGAAAAAGATTCAGAAATATTACGAGCAGGAGACTGTGGAAGATGATTATGAAGAAATCAATCTGACAGATGAGGAGACAGAGTTATGATAACAACACTGTTAGAAGGAAGAGAATTAATAAAACGTTTTTATACCAAATATGATACTTATATCCGGGGAGTTTTGAAATTTTTGCTTGCATTGACATGCTTTTTGCTGTTAAGTTCTAAAGTGGGATTTATGCAGCAACTTCGAAATCCGCTGATTGCAGCAGGACTGGCAGTTTTCTGTGCATTCCTTCCGATGAATATGATTGCTGTTTTTGGAGGAATATTAATGATCGCACATGCATATGCTCTTTCATTGGAAGCATGTGCAGTGACCGCGGCAGTACTGGTTGTTATGTACCTGCTTTATTTCAGAATCAGTTCAAAACTGGGGATCCTTCTGGTAATCACACCGATCAGTTATGTATTGGGTATTCCTTACGTGATCCCTATGGTAGGCGGACTTTTGTGCGGTCCGGCGGCTGCTGTACCGGCCGGTTGCGGAACGGTGATCTATTATCTTTTAAAATATATGAGCATGAATTCGACCAGTCTTGGTACGGGAGAAATTGAAGTTGGAGCAACGAAGGTTGCCTCTCTGGTAGATGGGCTTGTAACGAACAAAGAAATGTTCCTTTGTGTCATTGCAATGGTGCTGACAGTCCTGGTGGTCTATACGATCCGCAGGATGTCTGTTGATCATTCCTGGGAACTTGCTATTGGGGTTGGAGTGGTTACCAATCTTGTAATCCATCTGGCGGGGGCTTTTTTGACCGGTGTGACAATCCGGATCATTTCCCTTCTGGTAGGAAGTGCAGTGGCAGCATTGATTGCATTTGTGATTAAGTTTTTTGTATTCAGTGTGGATTACACGCGGACAGAAAAAGTGCAGTTTGAAGATGATGAATATTATTATTATGTAAAGGCTGTACCGAAAAATGTGATCGCGGCACCGAAGAAAACGGTGAAAAAGATTGTAAGTCAGAAAAAACAGGTAAAAACGATCAAACGGATTGATTCATAAATTCAGGAAAGGAGTGACAAAATGAATAAATTTTCGGAAATTTTAGAGAGCATTGCCATTATGCGTCCGGCAGATGTTACGTGGACAGATCTTCTGGAAATCATCATTTTGGCATTTCTGATCTATAATATCATGCTTTGGATCAAAACGACCCGGGCATGGACTTTGGTTAAGGGATTTGCTGTGATCATGGTATTTCTTTTGGCAGCAGTACTTTTGGAGATGGATACGATCCTGTGGATTGCAGGAAAGATCTTTGATATTGGTATTTTGGCCATTGTAATCCTGTTTCAGCCGGAACTTCGAAGAGCGTTGGAACAGTTGGGACGAAAGAATATCATTGCAGATATTTTGAATATTGAAGGCTCGAAAGAGGAAGAAACCTTTAGTGAACGGACCATTGATGCGGTTGTGAAGTCCTGTGTGGAAATGGCGAAAGTAAAGACCGGTGCCTTGATCGTCATTGAAAATCAGGTGCGTTTGGGAGAGTACGAACGTACGGGAATTCCACTGGATGCACAGGTTTCCAGTCAGCTTTTATTGAATATTTTTGAACATAATACACCGCTTCATGATGGTGCGGTGATCGTCAGAGGCGAACGAATTGTTGCGGCAACCTGTTATCTGCCGCTATCTGACAATATGGCGTTGTCAAAAGAGTTGGGAACCAGACATCGAGCAGCAGTGGGCATCAGTGAGATCAGTGATGCCATGACTGTGGTTGTTTCAGAAGAAACCGGAGCAATTTCGCTTTCTTATCAAAGCGAACTGCTTAGAAATCTCTCCTCGGAAGAGTTAAAAGAGCATCTTCAGATGCTGCAGAATAAGCCGACAGATGGAAAACGTTTCCGACTGTGGAAAGGGAGGGAAAAAGATGAAGATAAAGTTAATGGATAATCTTTTCTTGAAGATCCTTTCTTTGATCGTTGCTGTGCTTCTTTGGCTGCTGATCGTAAATGTGAATGATGCGAAAAGTACAGAACAGTATAATTTGACGGTCAGTCTGTTGAATACGGAAGTGATCACGGACAACGGAAAAGTTTTTCGTGTAGAAGAAGGAACAGACAGCGTGAAACTGACTGTGCGTGCAAGAAAATCCGTGTTAAAGGATTTGCGGGCTTCAGATTTTACACTGACAGCTGATATGGAGAAAAATCTGAAATATGATACTTTGGTAGGAATTAGCGTAGATTGTAAAAACAGAGATATTGATGTGAATGAGGATGTAACCTTAAGCAGAAGCAATATTACAGTGAGTATTGAAGATTCCGAAACAGAGCAGTTTCCGGTTACGGTCACTTATACAGGTAGTCCGAATGAAGGTCTGATGGTTGGAAGTATGGTTCCGGAACAGAACGTGATCAAGATCACCGGACCAGTTTCCATTGTGGAAAAGATTGAAAGGGTAGAAGCAGTTGTAGATGTTACGGGATTGACCTCAAGCTCCGTAAAGAACTGTTCTCTGAAAATCTATGATAAAAATAAAGATACCATTGATCCGACTTATTTGAACTTTACAGGGAAAAATGAGGGGATTGATGTTACCGTATCCATGTTAAATAAAAAGACGGTTCCGTTAAGTTTTTCTTATGAAGGAACGCCGGCGGAAAATTATCATATTGTTAATGTGGAATGTAAGCCGGAGACCATAGAAATTGCTGGAAATCAGGGAGTTCTTGCAGGACTTAGCAGTATCCAGATACCGGCAGAGGTAGTCAATGTAGATGACATTGAGGATGAATTGCAGTTGATCGTTGATATTACACAGTATTTACCGTCAGGTGTGATCCTTGCAGATGATGCAGGTGCTTCTGTATTGGTGATTGTTGAAGTAGAATATGTGGAACCGAAAAAGGATTCTAAAAAATAGGGAAATGGAGTGTAGAAAAAATGGTAAGACAGAAATTAACAGTAACAAACGAAACGGGTTTACACTTAAGACCGGCAGGGATCTTGTGTCATGCGGCAATGCTCTATAAATCACATATTGAATTGATCCATGGAGAAAATACTGCCAATGCAAAGAGTGTTTTGAGCGTGCTTGCAGCAGGTGTCAGATCCGGTGATGAGATTGAACTTACATGTGAAGGAGAGGACGAACAGGAAGCAATGGAAGCAATGGTGAAACTGTTTGCCTCCGGATTGGAATAAGAATGTATACATGGATAAAAAAACACAGGAAATATGTGCTTTGCGCATATTTCCTGCTCTGCATTTTTTACGGGATTATCCGCATGTTGATCCCGGTAGAGACAACTGTGGGAAAAGGGCTGGAGAATCTGGGAAGAAGGCAGATTGTAGAGAGAACCGCCTATTTAAATGAGGGAGATAAGATTACATTCACGCTGCCGGTAGAGTCAGAACCGTTGACTTCTATTGGCTTTTATTTGAATACCGATGAACTTGTATTGGATGGAAAATTAAATGTTAGGATCATGGAGCAGTTAACCGGAAATATTCTCGGTGACAGCAGTATTCTGTTGGATAAGATTGAGACAGACCAGTTTGTGCAGACCAAGGTAGATCCATACGAAAATGGGATCGTACAGATTGAACTGACGGTGGAGGATTGTATGCAGGGACCAAGATTTTGGCTGAATACAACAACACAGACGGATGCAAAAAGCTGGTATAACGAAAAAGAACTGACAGCGCCGTTGGTTTATAATGCCGGTTTTTCTGTGTATACCAGAGATATCAAGACTGCAGTTGTGACGACGCTTATGGCAATCTTATTCGGTATCCTTTTCCTTTTAGCAACAGGAGAAAATAAAAAGGAAACATCGGAGAAATCCTATGCAGGAATGAATGCAGTGGCAGAATTTTTGCGAAAATATCGTTTGATCCTGGGTGCTCTTCTGGTCGTGGGAATTGTGGGAATCTTATTCTTTTATGTATATGATACACAGATTCGCATTGTAATGAATACCACAGAGCGTCACCAGATCATTTCAGCACAGGAACCGGAGATCCTTCATTTTTCAGAGGCAGAGGAAGTGATCAGCCAGCGGATTGAGTGGTCAGGAGATTCTCTTACCGGTCTGGGGGTACAGCTTTTTGTACCGGAAGGAGCCGTAGCAGAGGGAAGTCTCAAAGGAACTGTGACAGATCTTAAGACAAAGGAAGTTTTAAGTGAGAATGTGCTGGATATGTCAGAGGCAATCGATGGAGAATATATCAATTTTCTCTTTTCCCACGAAATAGAAGATGAAGAAAGCCATCTGTTTGAGATCAGACTGACCCCTTCCGAGGAGTTAAGAAAAGGAGAACTTGGTATTTATACAACGGAGGATGGCAAACTGGTCACTCAGGCACATGAGTATTTCCAGATTTTTCTAAAAAAATATTTCTTCTTCATGTTTGTTGCGGCAGAAGTGTTTGCAATGCTGTTTTATTGGATGATATTTATCAGAAGGTGCAAAATAGAAACAACGGTTCTGGTATCCCTGCTGTTTTTAGGAATGCTTTATAATTTTCTGATTTTGCCGTATATGGCACCGGATGAAAGAACACATATTGATATGACATACCGTTACAGCAATGAACTGCTGGGTGTAGAAGGCACCGGAAGTGAGGTGTCCATTGCCAAACGCACGGATGATACAAAGATAGAACTTATGGAAGATGCAAAATTGTCCAATTATCATACGGTTTATGAGCATTTTCTGGAAGGCGTGGAAGACGACAGTCTGGTAATTACAGGAACCACTGCCAATACGTATGCACCGGCATTTGTATATGTTCCGGCGGTACTTGGCATGACAGCAGCAAGGCTTGCAGGATTGGGAACGATCCCGATGCTGATGCTGGCAAGATGGTGTAATTTGGCATTTTTTGCAGTCTGTGTCTGGTGGTGTATGAAAAAGCTGCCTTTTGGAAAGATGCCTTTGGCGGTGATCGCCCTCTTTCCGATGACGATTCAGCAGTGTAATTCTTTTTCCTACGATGCAGTGATTACCAGTGTTTTACTGTTGTTCAGTACCTATTTGATCTGCATGACCTATGAGGAAGAACCGCTGAAGGTATCAGACCTGCTGATCTTGGCAGTGCTGAGTGCCCTTCTGGTTTACGGTAAAAGTGGTGTTTACCTTCCAATCTGCCTGGGAGCACTGCTGATTCCGGCAAAAAAATTTGGCACACCATGGAAAAAATATACTGCAGCCGGAGCATTGATGGGAATCGGGCTCCTAAGTTATGTAAACCGGAATGCGGGAACTGTTACCCAGGTAATGGCTACAACAGCAGAGACCAGTGCTGCAGGTGCAGCTGCTGGAAATGAGGTTGCCATGGGATATACGCTTGGATATTTCCTTCAGGATCCTTGGAAGCTGATACAGATGCTTGCCAATACAGTGGCGGACAAGACAGAATTTTATTTAGAATCCATCGTAGGACAGAAACTTGGTTGGGTAAACATTGAGATTTCAAGGATTGTGATCATTGGCTTCCTCCTACTCTTTGTGATAGCCATGCTGAAGGTTCGGGGAGAAAAGCAATACGTAACGTCTGCTCAGAAATGGTGGATAGCCGTGGTATGTCTTTTGAGCGGTGGCATGATCCTGATGGGAATGTTGTTGACATGGACACCGTTTGGGTATGTATCGATTGAGGGCGTACAGGGAAGATATTTTACGCCCCTGCTTTTGCTTGCAAGTCTGCTTGGAAGAAATAAAACCATTTTATTGAATACAAATAAGGATCGTGCAATTCTTTGCGGCGGCATGTTTTTGCAGCTTTTGACCGTGATCTATCTGATCAAGGCGGTTATCATCGTGTAAGGAGTACATTTTGGATAAAAAAAGATTAATTATTAATATGACGGCTCAATTGACGGCATTTTTAGTCAATCTTGGGATCAATTTTGTGTTGACCCCGATCATTGACAGCATGCTTCCAAATAGTTACGGGTTTGTAAATATTGCCAATCAGTTCGTACAATGGGCGCAGGTTGTGGTATCAGCGCTGAATACGCTGGCGAGCCGGTATATTACGATTCATTTGCATAAAGGAGAAGAACAGGAAGCGAGCGAGTATTTTTCTTCCGTTTTCTTTGCCAATATGTTTATGGCAGCAGTTTTTCTTGTGCCTGCCATTTTTGTGATTGTATTTATTAACCGGATGTTTCAGGTGCCGGCAGGGGTACTGACGGATGTGCAGATCCTTTGGGCATTTGTGTTTTTAAACTTTTTCATTAGTATCATTACTTCGGTATTTTCGACGACAACCTACAGTACCAATCGTCTGGAATTAAGTTCTATGGCAACCATCGTGACAGAGCTGGCACGTGTGGGCGTATTGTATGTGACCTACCGCTTTTTTACGCCATATCTGTTTTACATTGGAATTGCGTCAATTGTCAGCACAATTCTGACAGCTTTAGCAAATGCGGGATTTACCAGAAGACTGCTGCCAAATATTAAGATTACCATTCGAAATTTCCGTTTAGATAAGGTACGGGAACTGGTATCTTTGGGAGCCTGGAATTCTGTAACCCGTCTGGGACAGATGCTTTTGGATGGCTTGGATACCATGATTGCAAATATTTTTATCAATCCGGAAGCAATGACCATTTTGTCATTGGCGAAAATGGTACCGTCTACGCTGTCTACATTGATGGGAACCATGGTAGGGGTATTTGCGCCAAGCATCACCATTGCTTATGCAAAGGGAGATCAAAAAGAGCTGATGGATGCATTAAAAAGTTCAAACAGGATTATGATCTTTATGATGAGTATCCCGATTGCATTTGTAACTGCTTATGGTGATAAGTTTTTCAGATTATGGCTGCCAGGAAGATCTGCAGAAGAAGTAAGAGAAATCTATTATCTGGCATTGCTTTCTATGGGCGTACTTTTTGTAAGTGCCAGCATTCAGGTGCTTTATCAGGTGTTTATCATTACAAAAAAGATTAAATTAAATTCCATTGTGATCGTGATCAGTGGTGCGCTAACTACGGTTTTGGTATTTGTACTTCTGGAGACAACAAATCTGGGACTGTATGCCATTGCAGGTGTCAGTGTTGTGGTGGGGCTTTTGCGAAATCTTATATTTACCCCAATCTATGCTGCAAAATGCCTGAAGGTTCGCTGGACAACCTTTTACAGTGATATTTTTATGGGGCTGGCATCTATTGGGATCATTACAGTGGTTGCAATGGTCAGTAAACTTGTTTTGCCGATGAATAGCTGGACGAGTTTCTTTATTTCAGGTATCTTTATGGGCTGTATGGCTCTGGTGCTGAATTTTTATATTGTACTTAGAAAAACGGAACGGCAGATGGTGCTGGAAAAAGTAAAAAATATGCTGCACCGTTCCTAGGAGCGTTTGAAATGTTTGAAATTTATTGGAGAGTGCTTTTATCCCTGCCAAAGACGGCGTGGTGGAAGCTGAAATATGCAGGAAAATGCAGAGTGCCATGGATCCAGGCTTTTGGTCATCATACGGAACTTCATATAAAGAATGGAAGTGCAAAATTTGGAAAAGAATTGATCACCAGAGGAATGGCCGTTTTTCGTGTGGAAGGCGGAGAATTAAGTGTTGGAGACAAATGTTTCTTCAACCAGAATGTCAGTATTACCTGTAAAAAGAAAATTGTAATCGGTGATCGCTGTCAGATCGCCAATAACGTAGTGATCGTGGATCACGATCATGCAGGAAGTCATAACTGGGGCAGTTATGTGGAAGATCCGGTGATCATCGGGAATGATGTATGGATCGGAGCCGGCGCAGTGATCTTACGGGGCAGTGTGATCGGAGACAGAGCAGTGATCGGAGCAGGAAGTATTGTAAAAGGTGAGGTGCCGGAAGGTGCTGTATTTTATCAGAAAAGGGAGAAGATGATAAACCTATGATCAGTATCGTCGTACCTGTGTATAAAAGTGAAAAAACCTTGGGAAAATGTCTGGAAAGTCTGTTGGCACAGACTTATCCCCAAATAGAGATCATTTGTGTTATAGACGGTTCTCCGGATGCCTGCGGTGAAATCTGTGATGCCTATGCAAAAAAAGATGGAAGAATCCGTGTGATCAAGCGGGAAAATGGCGGCGTGTCCTCAGCGAGAAATCGTGGAATTGAAGAAGCAGTCGGGGAGTATCTGATGTTTGTGGACAGTGATGATACCGTAGAACCGGATTATTGCGAAAAAATGTGGAGAACTGCAAAGAAAACGGGCGCAGAGCTTGTAATCTGTGGATTTCATCACTGGTATGTAGGAAGAAATGTGGAAAAATCCCCGTCTAATCCAGGAACGTACCGGATGGATGCCCTTGAAAATGTCTTTTTGATCCTTTATCAGGAAGGGTTCTTAAATATGCCGTGGAATAAATTGTTCCGAAAGGATCTGGCAGGACGTTTTGACACGACATTGAGTCTGGGAGAGGACCTCCTGTTTAATATGGATTATCTGGAACATTGCACCAGTGTAGCAGTCATTCCGGATCCTTTGATCCATTATATTCAGGAGGAAAATGGAAACAGTTTGTCTTCTAAAAAAAGGGAAAATAAGCTGGAGATCGCATTAAAGGTCTGCCAGCGGGTACAGTCCTGTTATGGACAATTATCCGGAAAGACAGAGCTTCATCCGGTCATTGCCGGAAAGTTTGTAATGGAATTTTTGGACGATTGTGAAAAACTTCCTTTTGATACGGAAATGTCTCCAAAGGAGAAGCGAAGAATGGTTCAAAATCTGGCAGAAAATGCAGAGTTTTCTTCGGCAAACAAAATTGCGGAAGTGACAGTGATCGATTATAAAGTATTGCAATGGTGTTTTCGCCATGGATTATGGAGATTGGTATATCCAATCTGTGAACTTAGAAAATATGTTGTAAAAGCGGCGAGGTGGATATGGAACCGTTGATCAGTGTAATCATTCCGGTATATAAGGTAGAAAATTATCTGGATCGCTGTGTCAGATCCGTGCTGGCACAGACTTATCAAAATATAGAGATCATTCTGGTGGATGACGGATCGCCGGATGGCTGCCCTCAAATGTGTGATGCGTATGCCCAAAAATATGATCGCATCCATGTAATTCATCAGAAAAATAGGGGACTATCCGGTGCCAGAAATACGGGAATCGATCATGCAAAGGGAGCGTATCTGGCTTTTTTGGACAGTGATGATATTTATGCTCCTTATTTTCTGGAAACGCTCTATCGTGCATTAAAGGAGCACCATGCACAGATCAGCCAGTGCCGATGGGAATATATGCATGGAGATCACATCAAGGAAGCATATGATCCGCAGGCAGTCTGTACGTGTTTCAGCGGAAGACAGATGATCGCCCAGTTGTATATTCAGACGGGCGCCTATTATGTGGTTGCATGGAACAAACTGTATGCAAAAGAATTGTTTGAGAACATTCGTTATCCGGAAGGGATGATCCATGAAGATGAGGCAACGACTTATCGTTTATTTGATCAGGCTAGAACCTGCGTGTTTGTGGACAATGCTTTGTACGGCTATTTTGTGGGAAGTAATGGGACGAGTATTACCAGAAATGGTTTCCGGATGAATAAATTAGACTGGTGTAAAGCCAATAAAGAACGTGTGGATTATTTGATTCAAAAGGATTACAAGGAACTGGTGGTTCCGGCAGTGAAGGCGTGGAATGATGGAAGTATTGATCTATATTACCAATGTCAAAAGGCATGTCCTCAGGAAAAGGATGCATTAAAAAAAATCCGGACAGAGGTAAGAAACAGCCTGAAATTAATGAAAGGCTTTGGAACGCTGCCGTGGAAAACCCGGATCGGTTATCAGTTATTTTGGATCTGTCCAAGGCTTTATGGAATACTTATAAAGCATGTGGCAGATATGTCAAAGGTAGAAAAATATTCCTAAAAGGGGAAACATATGATAGATATTAGTGTCATTGTACCGGTTTACAATGTAGAAGCAGTGTTAGAAAGATGTCTTAACAGCATTCTGGCACAGACCAAAAAAGAGATTGAAATTATTCTGGTAGATGATGGATCAACGGATCGAAGCGGCGAGATTTGTGATCTCTATGCACAGAAGGACGAGAGAATCCGGGTGCTTCATAAATCTAATGGAGGACTGACCAGTGCATGGAAAGCAGGAGCAAATGCTTCCAGAGGGACTTATTTGGGATTTGTGGACAGTGATGACTGGATTGATGAGGATATGTACGAACAAATGTGGAAATCTGCCGTAACATATGACTCAGATGTGGTTATCTGCGGTCTGGTTTTTGAATATGAAGTTCCTGAAATGGATCGCAGGGTGGAAATCTCCGGTTTTGAAAAAGAATATTATGACAGAAAAGATTTGGAGAAACTTTATCCATCGTTGTTAAATGATGGTCGATTTTTCGGAAGAATGCTTCAGCCGGCCAGAGTCACCAAACTGTATCGAAGAACACTGGTGGAGCAAAATCTTTTTTTGTGCAAGGACGAGGTTACTGTTGGAGAGGATATGCAGCTGACGTTGCCGGTTCTTCTGGATGCACGAAATCTTTCTGTTGTACGTGAATTTTATCCTTATCATTATTGGTTTAATCAAAAGTCCATGACTGGAAAGTATGATCCCAATTATTTGGAAAAGATCAGGATTATGGAAAAACGCCTAAAGGCGATCAGCAGGGAAAAAGAAGTTTACGATTTTGAGCCTCAGATCATAAATGATTTTCTGAGTCTTGCTGTTATGGGTTTAAAAAACGGTGTCGTCCGAAATCCGGAAGGCAGAAGTTCGGCAATCGGGCTGATAAAAAAATATTGTCGGGACGATGCAGTGAGAGAGGCTTTAAAACAGCATACGATGGATCAACTTCCAATCACCATCAAAGGATTTTTATGGCTGATGGAAAGAAATTGGTACGCAATATGTTATCTGATCTGTAAGCTGTTCTTTAAAAACTAAAGAGTAGACTGAAAAATGTTTGAGATAAAAGATAAAAAGATATGAAATCATAGACGGGCAGGCTTTACGCCTGCCCACTTATTTTAATGGTCAATGCCTGCAATGAGTTTTGGAATATTTCCAAGAGCAGCAGCAGTGTCTGTAAAAGAACTGTAATAGCTGCCAATGATCTTTTTGCAGGAAGACAGACAGTAGAGATCCAAAAGTGCATCATGCATACCGTCTAAAGAATCCCTTCTTAAGGTACGGTTTTCATTGGAAACAATGCGTTCCGGAAAGGTTTTTCGAAGCAGTGCTTCTTCCTCTTTATCATCTGTAGCAAGGAAAAATCGTACTTCCGGATCAGCCGCAATTTCCTTTTTCATCAGTTCGATAAAATTTTCTGTTTTGCTGTATGCAATGGAGGTGACCTGATCTGTGCGCCGGATATGAACACCGATCATGTGCTCTGTAAATTGTGCCGTAATCTTTTGAATCTTTTTTTTCAATGCATCGGTAGGCTGGAAAAGCTGAAAATATTGATCAGCTTCATAAAAATGTTCCCAGGTAAAAATATATGCCGGAAGCCTGATAGAATCAAAGAACGCCTGATCCAGGATTCCATCTGTCCGATGATTTTCAATTTCTTCATTGTTGATCCTTGTGCGGGCCGTCAGCTGATACCAGAGTTTGCGAAGATCCTTTAAGGAAGTAAAATTGATGACCTTAAATTCCTTCACCGGCTGAAACAGGCTTTCGAAAGGTGCGTTGAGTTCCTCAGAACAGTACCAAAGTACCAGAAGCTCTGTTCCTTTTCGTTTTGCAAGCTCCAGAGAAGAATTTATCACACGCATTCTATTGCACAAACCGCCGGAAGGTTGTATTATTACCATAAGTATGTCCTTCTTTCTAATCATGAAATTAGGATTATTATATCACAGGAGGCGTTCCTATGAAACCTGAAAAAATGAAAAATTTATTCTTAAGTCAGAGCTATGAGGATGCATGGGCTGATTATGAGAAATCGTTAAAAAAGAGATATTTTATTCATTGGGATTATGTAATCCTGACAGCATCAAATGAAGAGCAGGCAAAGGCTTTTGAAGAGCAGATTGCATTTCGTGTCGCACAGGGATTTTTGCCAAAACAGACCAATTATGTGGTGCTTCCGGATCCGGATGGGAAAAGGGTCGGTTCTGGCGGAGCTACATTTCATGTGATGAAATATATTAGAGAACACAGTCAGACTTCGGATTGTTTTAAAAATCGAAGGATCCTTGTCATTCACTCGGGAGGAGATTCTAAGCGTGTACCGCAGTATTCAGCTTGTGGAAAATTATTTTCCCCGGTGCCAAGAGAACTTCCGGATGGCAGACGTTCCACCTTATTTGATGAATTTATGATCGGGATGTCCGGTATGCCGTCCAGATTTAAGGAGGGTATGTTGATCTTATCCGGAGATGTACTGCTTTTGTTTAATCCGCTGCAGATTGACTTCCAATTTAACGGTGCGGCAGCGATTTCAATTAAGGAACATGTAGAAACCGGAAAAAATCACGGCGTGTTTTTAGGAGATGAGAGCGGTTATGTCAGACAGTTTTTACACAAAATGTCTGTCGAAAAACTCACAGAGGTAGGTGCAGTAAATGCGCATGGCAATGTAGACATTGATACCGGAGCCATTATGCTGGATCGAAACCTGTTAAATGCCCTGTTTGGACTGATCAGTACGGAGGGAGCAGTTGATCCTGAGAAATTTGATCGTTTTGTAAATGAGAAGGCGCGGATCAGCTTTTACGGAGATTTTCTGTATCCATTGGCTTCTGAGGCTACATTGGAACAGTATCTGAAGGAAAAACCGGAAGGAAGTTTCTGTGAGGAACTGGAAGAATGCCGTCGAATTTTATGGGATACATTGAATCCGTTTAGCCTGAAACTTTTGTGTCTGTCACCGGCGCAGTTTATTCATTTTGGAACGACCAGAGAACTTCTACACCTTGTAACGGAAGGGGTGGAAGATTATGAATTTCTTGGCTGGAAAAGTCAGGTGTTCGGAGTGGAAGGAAACGGCGGCGATTGTGCCTACAGTAACAGCTATATTCAGGAGGGGGCAAAAGTTCATGCCAGCTCCTATATTGAAGACAGCTATCTGTATGGAACGACGCATATTGCTGAAAAATGCGTGATCTCCGGCGTGACTTTGAAGGATAAAGTTGTGCCTGCGGGCATCACACTTCATGGATTAAAACTTCGCAATGGAAAGTTTGTAGTTCGTGTTTATGGAACTTTAGATAATCCAAAAGGATGTCTGGCAGAAGATGCCCCATTTTTAAATACAACCTTGCAGCAACTGCCGGAAATCTTAAAAATGACAGAGGCAGAAATTTGGGGTGAAGAGGAAGCTTATTTGTGGTTTGCAAGGCTTTATCCGGTCTGTGATACGATCGAAGAGGCTGTTTCGGAGGCGTTAAAGCTGGTGGAAGTGTTGGCAGGCAGAGAAAATGTAGCTGAAACTTATAAAACTAGAGAACGCATGAGTCTGTATGAAAGTTTTAACAGTGCAGACAATACCCAGATGATCGCATGGCAGGATAATTTGGAAAAGAAGATCCGGGTTTCCAGATTTTTAAAGGCGATAGATGAGCGAAAAGAGATTGAAGAGGCAGCACTTGCCTTCGGAACCAAGGGTGTGGAAGAAAAACATCTGGAGAATCTTCTGGAAATTGCGAAAAATGCGGATTTTGGAAGGAAAATGCGAATTTATTATTATCTTTCCAAAATGACGGAAGGTCATGTCAGCGAAGACTTAGAAAATGCATGTTTTCATTATATATGTAAAGAATTATATGATGCAGTTGTATCAGAAATTGATTGTGAAGAGCACTATGATATTCAAAAAGATGAAGTAATGGTGGAACTGCCGGTGCGTGTAAATTTTGGCGGCGGCTGGTCCGATACACCGCCTTATTGCAATGAACATGGCGGAACAGTTTTAAATGCGGCAATCAGCTTAAATGGAACCTTGCCGATCGTTGTTGAAGTAAAAAGGATTAAAAAGCCGGTAGTTGTTCTTGCAAGTACAGATTTGGGCGCAGAGGCAGATTTTACGGATATGAAAGATCTGCAGAACTGCAATGATCCATTTGATACTTTTGCACTTCACAAGGCGGCACTGATCGCCTGCGGGATTGTACCAAGGGAAGAGGAATATACCCTGGAGCAGCTTTTACAGAAGGTGGGCGGAGGTCTTTATCTGTCAACGGCTGTACGAGGCATTCCCAAAGGATCCGGTCTTGGAACCAGTTCCATGCTTGCAGCGGCTTGTGTGAAGGGTATTTTTGAATTTATTGGCAAGAATATTAGTGAGAATGAATTGTATGCCCGGGTACTTTGTATGGAACAGCTGATGAGTACCGGTGGCGGCTGGCAGGATCAGGTGGGTGGTCTGACACCGGGAGTCAAACTTGTGCATACCACACCAGGGATCAAACAGAATATTCAGGTGGATCATATAGAAATCCCTGAAGCTGCCAAACGGGAACTCCAGGAACGTTTTGCATTGATTTATACCGGTCAGAGAAGATTGGCAAGAAATCTTCTTCGCGAAATCGTGGGTGGCTATATTGGTTCCAGGAAAAATTCTATGGAGGTACTGTATGAAATCCAGAAAAGTGCGATCCTGATGAAATTTGAACTGGAAAAAGGAAATATTGATGCCTTTGCCAAATTGTTAAATGAACACTGGGAACTTTCGAAACGTCTGGATAAGGGATGTACCAATACTTGTATTGAACAGATCTTTTTAAGTGTAGAAGATATGCTGGATGCGAAGATGATCTGTGGCGCCGGCGGTGGCGGATTTTTGCAGGTGATCTTGAAAAAAGGTTATACAAAGCAGGATTTGAAAGAACGAATTCACAGTGTGTTCCAGGAAAGCGGCGTGGCTGTCTGGGATTGTGAATTGATCTAAGGAGCAGATTTTGAAAATAGCACAGATCAATACGGTGTGCGGAAACGGTTCTGTGGGACGTATCACCGTAGATATTTATCATGCCCTTCAAAGTGCAGGGCATGAAGGAAAGATTTTTTATGGAAGAAGAAGCGCACCGGAAGGGATTGCGGCGGAACGTTTTGGAACGGAGTTTGCCATGGGCGTTCATGTGCTTCATACTTTTTTTGAAGGAACCCATGGGTTTGCTTCAAAAGGACAGACTCAGAAACTGATCAAAAGCCTGAAAGTTTATGATCCGGATCTGATCCATCTGCATAATATCCATGGATTTTATCTGGATGTGGAGGAATTGTTCGCTTATTTGAAAAACTGTGGAAAACCGGTGGTATGGACACTTCATGACTGTTGGAGTTTTACCGGACATTGTGCGTATTTTGATTTTGTACAATGTGAAAAATGGAAAAGTGGGTGCAAAGGCTGCCCTCAGCATCGGGAAACCTATCCGTATGCGATTTTTCATGATGCATCGGAAAGAAACTTTCAAAGAAAAAGAGATGCTTTTTGTGGTGTAAAAGGATTGACTTTGGTTACACCGTCAAAATGGATGGCAGATCTTGTAAGAGCGTCGTTTCTGGCAGAATACCCGGTGAAGGTGATCCCAAACGGCATTGATCTGGAACGTTTTGTGCCGCAAAAGAGAAAAAAAGACAAACGGCACCTGATTCTTGGCGTTGCCAATGTGTGGGATCGGAGAAAAGGTCTGGAGTATCTGGAAGCATTGTCTGAAATCCTGGATCCGGAAAAATATGAAGTAGCAGCAGTTGGTGTCAGCGAAAAACAGAAGAAAAACCTGCCGAAGAACATGATGGGAATTTCTCATACTCAGAATGTGGAGGAATTGATGCAGTTATATTCCCAGGCCAGTGTTTATGTAAATCCAACCCTGGAAGATAATTTTCCGACGACCAATCTGGAAGCCCTTGCCTGCGGAACGCCGGTGGTGACTTTTGCAACAGGCGGCAGTGTGGAGGCGGTAGATCTCTCCTGTGGAAGGATTGTACCGAAAAAGGATCTGCAGGCATTGAAAACAGCCGTGGAAGAACTTTGTGGCCGGTGTGAAGCCATGAGACCGGCATGCAGGCAGCGGGCACTTGCGTTTGATAAATATGATAGATTTGGAGAATATATAGATCTTTATGAAGAAAGTATCGATCATTACAACAACTTATAATGACTGTGAAAACCTGCGAAGGATCATCAAACAGATTGAAGCGCAGGATTATGAAAATATTGAATATATCATTGTGGACGGAGCTTCAAAGGATGACACATTAAAGGTGATTGAGGAAGCAAAACAGCGTTTTGGAGACCGTCTGGTGTGGATTTCAGAGAAAGACAGCGGTATCTATGATGCAATAAATAAGGGATTGAAATTGGCAACAGGAGACTATATCGGAACCTGTTTTGATGAATTTGCCCATCCGCAGGTAATCTCAAAAATGGTTGAGATTATGGAAAAAGAAGGTACTGACGGCGTTCATGGGGATCTTGATTACATGGATGGAGATCAGGTGGTTCGTAGATGGCGTCAGGGACAGGGAAATATCCGCAGCGGCTGGATGCCGGGACATCCGACCCTTTATCTGAAAAAGGAAGTTTATGAGAAATACGGTCTGTACAAGACAGATTACCGCATTTCTGCTGATTATGAATTTATGATCCGTATTTTAAAAGATCATCAGGTGAAGCTGTCTTATCTTCCAGAAGTTCTGATCAAAATGTCCCACGGAGGAACTAGTACAAATGGACTGGGTGCTTATCTGGAATCCTTAAAAGAAGGACATCGTGCGTTAAAGGAAAATCATATTTCTTTCGCATTTGTTACAGATTTTTTACGAATTTTACGAGTTTTAAGTCAGTTTGTGGCAAAGTAGAGAAAGTTATGGTATTATAAAAGTTATGAAATGTTTAGTAATTATTCCTGCCTATAATGAGCAGGACAATATCGTAAGAGTGATTGAGAATTTAAAAGAAAATTATCCGCAGTATGATTATGTGATCATCAATGATGGATCTGCCGATTCAACACCGGAAATCTGCCGTATGAAAGGCTATGAAATGATCGATCTTCCGGTAAATCTGGGACTGGCAGGTGCATTTCAGACCGGTTTAAAATATGCATATCAAAAACAGTATGATTATGCGATCCAGTTTGATGCGGATGGACAGCATCGTCCGGAATTTATCAGTGCAATGCTGGAAAAAATGCAGGAAGGTTATGACATTGTGATCGGCTCCCGTTTTGTGACAGAGAAGAAACCGAAATCTTTAAGGATGCTTGGCAGCAACCTGATTTCAATAGCTATGAAGCTGACGACAGGGCAAAAAATCAATGATCCGACTTCCGGTATGCGTATGTTTAATAAAAAAATGATCGCAGAATTTGCATTGAATATGAATTATGGTCCGGAACCGGATACCGTTTCTTATCTGCTGAAGCAGGGGGCGACCATTGCAGAGGTGCAGGTGGAGATGGACGAGCGGATCGCAGGCAGCAGTTATCTGACCATAGGGAAATCTGTGATGTATATGATGCGTATGCTGATTTCTATTTTATTGATCCAGAATTTCAGAAAACGTCAAAAAGTAAAAAAGATCGTAATGGAGGAGGTCTAGTATGTCACCGGTATTTCAGGGGCTCTTGATTTTCGGAGCGGTTTTAATGACTTATTATATATTAAAAAGGATCAGACAGTCGAAATTGCAGATTGAATATGCGATTTTCTGGATCATATTTTCAGGGATTCTGCTGATATTCAGTATTTTCCCATTTCTGGTAGCATTGCTTACGAGAATGATCGGTATGGAACTTCCGGTAAATTTCATTTTCCTGTTCTTTATTTTAATCCTGATCCTGAAGGCGTTTTTCCAGACCATAGAAACATCGGTGCTGGAAAATAAGGTGCGCAATCTGACACAGCGGCTTGCCATTGAGGAAAAGGACAGACAGGAAGAAATGAAGAAAATGAAGCAGCAGATTGAAGAATTAGAAAAAAAGCTTATGGAGGACAAATAAATGAAAAAGATCATTGTAACAGGATGTAACGGACAGTTGGGCAGAGCGATTAATGAGCAGTATGCAGACAGTACAGAATATGAACTGATCAATACAGATGTGGAAGATCTTGATATTACGGATGTAGATGCGGTACTTGCGCATGTCAGAGAGGTAAAACCTTATGCGATCATTAACTGTGCAGCGTATACAGCTGTTGATAAATGTGAAACAGAAGAAGATCTGGCATGCCGGATCAATGCCATTGGTCCTAGAAATTTAGCCATTGCAGCTGCTGATGTAGATGCAAAGTTGATTCATGTCTCCACAGATTATGTATTTGCAGGAGATGCGTCCAAACCATATACAGAATTTGATGCACCAGCACCACAGAGCGCTTATGGCCGTACAAAGCTGGCCGGAGAAGAATTTGTAAAGATGTTTGCAAAGAAATATTTCATTGTCCGTACGGCATGGCTTTACGGCGATGGCAATAATTTTGTAAAGACGATGCTTCGTCTGGCTGAAACAAGAGATGAAGTAGGTGTGGTGGCCGACCAGTTCGGCAGTCCGACAAGTGCGAAAGAACTTGCGAAAGCCATTATAACTTTGGTGCCGACAGAAAATTACGGTGTATTTCACGGAACCTGCGAAGGACAGTGCAGCTGGGCTGATTTCGCAGAAAAAATCTTTGAAAAAGCCGGAAAAGCAGTGAAAGTAAATCATTTAACGACAGAAGAATATCCGACACCTACCAAACGTCCGGCATATTCTGTATTAGAAAACAAAATGTTTAAGCTGACAACAGATCACATGTTTGCACAGTGGGAAGATGCCCTGGATGTATACATGAAAGATTTATTAGGGTAAGGGACATGGAAAAAAAGAATATTTTATATATTGTAATCCCTTGTTATAACGAGGAGGCTGTGATCCGGGAAACTGCTAAGCAGGTTGCCATTAAGATGCAGCAGCTTTACGAAAAGGAATTGATTTCAGAAAAAAGTAAAGTGCTGTTTGTAGATGATGGTTCCAAGGATATGACCTGGCCGATGATCGAAGCACTTCATGCGGAAAATCCGATGTATGTGGGAGTGAAGCTTTCCAGAAATAAGGGACATCAAAATGCACTGGTAGCAGGGCTTTCTGTTGCGGTGAAATATGCAGATATGCTGATTTCCATGGATGCAGATCTTCAGGATGATATTGGTGCCATTGATGGATTTGTGGAAAAATATTACGAAGGATGCGAAGTTGTCTATGGTGTACGCAGTGCGAGAAAGACGGATACATTCTTTAAGCGTTTTACAGCCCAGAGTTTCTATAAAATAATGGGATTGATGGGAGCAGATATTGTTTATGATCATGCGGATTATCGTTTGATGAGCAAGCGCGCAGTGGAAGAAATGCTGAATTTTAAGGAAGTGAATCTCTTCCTTCGCGGGATTGTTCCAATGGTCGGATTTAAGTCCGATAAGGTTTACTATGAGAGAAATGAACGGTTTGCCGGTGAATCCAAGTATCCGCTGAAAAAGATGCTGGCATTTGCAGCAGACGGGATTACTTCTTTGAGTATCCGGCCGATCAGAGTGATTACGACGTTGGGATTTCTGATCTTTGTATTTAGTCTTTGTATGCTGATTTATTCTTTGGTACGTCACTATACAGGACATACCAGCATTGGCTGGTCTTCCATGTTTGTATCCATATGGGTATTGGGCGGACTGCAGCTTCTTTCGATTGGTATCGTGGGAGAATATATTGGAAAGATCTATATGGAGACAAAAGCGCGCCCGAAATTTATTATTGAAAAAGAATTAGACTAAGGAGAACTTAGATGAAAGAAAGAAAGTGGGAACTTTCCGATATTTTATTGATCATTGCCGTAACGGTTTTGAGTGTTTTTATCAGATTGCAGGTAAAACATGTAGTCAGTGGAGACTGGACGACCTGGTGGGAACTTTGGTTTGCAGAACTTTATGAAGGTGGATTTAAGGCAATCGCAGGAAACTGGTATGATTATACACCCCCGTTTGTATATCTTTTATGGCTGATTTCGGTGCTTCCCATCAATTGTATGACGGGATTTAAGCTGATGATGAGCGGATTTGATTTTATGGCCGCCATCGTTGCCTATCTGATCATTTATGAGATCACCAAAAACCGCACCAAAGCAGTCATTACCTATGGTATTTTTATGCTCAGTCCGGTATTTATCGCAAACAGTGCTTTGTGGGCACAGTGCGATATGCTGCCGATGTTCTGGGTCATGTTGTGTATTTACTTTTTTATCAAAGAACGTCCTTCCATGGCAATGTTCTTTTTTGGGGTGGCATTTGCATTTAAACTTCAGCCGCTTTGGCTGGCACCGATGCTGGTGATTTTGTGGCTTAATAAAAAAGTAGAGATCAAGCATTTTCTGTGGCTTCCGGTATGCTATGTGATCGGTATCCTCCCGGCATGGATCGCAGGGAGACCTTTGTGGGAACTTTTGACGATTTATATTAATCAGACCCAGGCAGAGAGCTGGTCGCTGGCATTAAAATACAGCAATCTTTATTACCTGATTGGTGAGACGGGATTTATCGAACAATATCATACCGCAGGTGTCTTGTTGACGCTGGGGGTATTTATGATCGTTCTTTATTACATGGGGCGAAAAAAATTAAAGATCACTTCAGAGTTTATTTTGCTTTTGGGGGCTTTTGTGGGGCTTCTTGCACCATTTTTTCTGCCGCAGATGCATGAAAGATATTCCTTTTTTGCAGAAGTATTCCTGATCTTATATGCAGTTATAAAACCGAAAAAATTCTATTTTCCGGTGTTCCAGAGTTTGACGTCGTTTATGGGATATTCCATTTTTTTGGCTCAGGACTGGTCGTTGCCGATTCAGTATATGCCGTTTATTACTCTGGCGGTTTTGTTTGGTGTAGGTTATGAGGTATATCGCTATATCAACGATCCTATCAATCAGGAGTTAGAACATACGCTGGAGGTAAAGAAGTGTTAGATCAGTTTTTAAGAAACCTTGTACACGGGGAATTTACAGTAGGAAAAACAAAATTTGCATTTTTGGATATTTTACTGCTCGTTTGTATCACTGGAGTCGGTATCATGATGCGCGGTGCAATCTTTGGAATTTCCGGAAATCCAGAAATTGCCGGAAATGAAAAAATGCTTGGATACTGCGTACTGGATTTTGTGTTGGCATGTTTGATGGCTGTTTATGTATATCAGACATCAAAAAGCCGTTTAAAGACTGTGGGCAGTTATGCGTTGGCGGTAATCTGGCCGGCAATTGCAGCGAACAGTGCCTTAAATGGGGGGCGTGAAGTCGTATTTGCAGTGATCCTTGTGGGAATTTTGTGCCTCATGAGTAGAAAAAAAGAGGTAAGTCAGCAGAAATTTTGGATTTTTACATTGCTGGTATGCCTGTTCCAGATCCTGCAGGGGGATTTTTCCGGGGAGAAGCTGACCAATTTTTGGCCAAATATCTATACGCTGTTTAGTGAGACCGGATTTGTCGCAGAATATGGAGTTACCGGAAGACTTTTGGTAGTTGGGATCCTTTTGATGATCTTCTATTACCTTTCAAAAAAGAAGCTGACAGTGACACCGGAACTTATGGTGTCTTCCGGTCTGTTTTTTAGTTTGTTTATCAGCGTATTTTTCCCGTTTATGAATTATCGCAGCGGGCTTTTGGCAAATGTATTTGCAATTTTACTCTTTCTTCAGAGAAAAAATAAATTTTATGTACCAATGGCAATGTGTATAATTTCCTATGTATCTTATGGATTTTTCTACAATGGAACCATTGGGGTATTTTTCTGGATTTATGCATTGGGACTGGTAGTTCTGATGCTGGATGCAGGCGTGGAGCTTTACAGACAAAGTCAGACAGGAAAAACTGTATGAAACAGGCAAAATTAGAGTATATCAATGGTTTAAAAGGAATTGGTGCAGGTATTGTTTATCTGTGCCATTTCGTGTTTGCATTCTACTATGGAATGTACAGTCTTGATGCGGCAGACTGCCATTTGCCGAAGAATTTTGAAATTTTTGTCGGACAATCCCCGTTGAATATTTTGTTCAGCGGAAACTTTGCCGTACGGCTTTTTCTGGTTATGAGCGGTTATGTGCTTTGTCTGGGATATTTTCGGACACGGGATAAAAAACGTTTGCTGGCTGGTATGGGAAAACGATATTTTCGCTTATTTGCCCCTATTTTGCTTTGTAATGTGATAATTTGCATATTGATGTCAGCAGGTGCCTACAAAAATGTCATTGTATCAGAATTGACAGGATCTTCTTGGCTGGCAGGATTTAACCGCTGTGAACCTTATCTTACAGATGCTGTTTTGGAAGGTGGTGTTCTGTGCTTTTTTACCCAGTGTAATCAGTACAATGGTGTTTTATGGACCATCCCGTATTTGTTTATTGGAGCAATATTGGTCTATCTGATCTGTTATCTTTTGGGAGAAAAAAGATGGCGGTTTGCTTTGTATGCAGTTTTAGGACTGTTGCTTTTCAGAACAGATTATGCCGGCGTTTTTTTGGGATTTGTGCTGTGTGATATCATGCATACACAGACCGGATTGGTTCAATGGATCAAGGGAAAAAAATGGATTGGCTGGGGACTATTTATTTTAGGATTTTATTTAAGTTCCTATCCTTCTGCGGGGGCGCATCTTGCGGGAACCATTTATGGCTGGATCCCGGTAGTTATGGTAGTGCCATATCATCTGGTAGGTGCCCTGTTTTTGGTATGTGGTGTTCTTCTTTTGGACCCGCTGCAGAAGTTTTTTAGTTGGAAACCATTTGTAAAATTAGGAGATTTATCTTATAGCCTTTATCTGGTGCATTTTCCGGTACTGGCGACGGCGGGCTGTGGCATGTTTCAGTTCCTTTATGGAAAAATAAATTACCATGGAGCGGTGTTGGTTACATTTTTAATAACGACGACGATCACAGTTGCAGTTTCGGCTGTGTTTACGAAATATGTGGAACCTTTGGGAAAAAAAGGAGAACGTTATGTGGAACAATGGGTTGAAAAAAACAGAAAATAGAGAGGTATGGCTAGATCTTGCGAAATGTTTTGGCATCCTGATGGTGATCATCAATCATTTGGAATTAGATCTTTCTGTAATGACATTCTTTGGTGGAATGTTTTATATGCCTGTATTTTTTGTGGCGGCCGGATATACCTACCGGGATCGTCAGGAAACCTATATTTCTTATCTGAAGGGAAAAGCAAAACGTCTTTTGCTGCCTTATGCATTGTGTAATATTTTGCTGGTGACAGCGTTTACCCTGCGCAGCGGAGAACTTTCAAAGCCGGCAATTTTGGGTGTTTTTTATTCCAGAAGCATGCTGATGGCGGCGGACAGCAGTTGGAATATGGCGCTGATGCCTTATTTAAATGCACCGACCTGGTTTTTGACCTGTCTGTTTTTATGCCTTGCGTTCTATCGCTTGCTGGACAGAAAATTTCAAAGTGACGGGAAGCGAAGAGTTTCTGTGGGCATCTGTATGGCTGTGGGGATCTTGTTAAGAACGTTTTCTCCGGTATTACTTCCGTGGAGTCTTGAAAATGCCTTATATTTTCTGGGACTGTTGGAGCTTGGAAGAACCTTAAAAGAGGGCGGACTTGCCTGGCTTCGGAAGAATCAGTGGATTTATGCAAATTTCTTTATGATTTTTGTGGTATTATCATGGATCAACGGATCGGTAAATGTATCGATCAGTGAATATGGACGTTCTATGATTTTATTTTTTCTAATCGGTGCATTAGGAAGCCTTCTTTGTATGAAGGCGGCAGAATTGACAGAGAAATATCTGAAGATCCTGGTCAGACCGCTGGCATGGATTGGACGACATACTTTGCCAATTCTATGTTGGCATTTGCTGGCTATTGAAATTATAAAAACCCTGATATCTATGTTGAGATAATTACCATTTGTGTTGGAAAGGATGAGGCAGATGAACAAGCAGACGATGAAAAAAATAGAAAGATTTCTGATCCTATTGCTGGTGAATATTGTGGCGGCAGTTTGCGTATATCAGCTGCATTATGGGATCGATGTGCAGGATACGGCTTCTTATCTGACGAAATTCCGCTATTTTTTTGAACAAGGCACCGGTGGAAATGCGTTGTATTATCTTTTGGGCGAATTTTTTGGAAGTGTGATCTTTCACCTATTTCCAACCCTTTATGCGATGAATGTTGTCGGTCTGTTGGTCTGGATGCTGACGGCTGTCCTGCTTTTTTGGCTTTTAGAGCCGTATCTTCCTTCTTTGCCGTTAACTATGGCAGTGATGGGGGGGCTTGCCTTTGGTGCTTCCTGGGTGCGCTGTATTAACTGGAATGCATGGAGCATGCTGTTTCTGACTTGGGGTGTTTTATTTTTGTTTCATGGAATGGATACCGGAAAGAAACGTTGGTTTTTATACGCTGGATTTGTTTTGGGGCTGAATGCATTTGTCCGGATGCCGAATATTGTATTTCTTGGATTGGTCGTGGTACTCTTTTTTTACTATTTCAAAGATGGTTTGAAGATGGCCGCTGTTTCCTGTGCATCTATGGCGGCAGGCGGTGCAGCAGCAGGAATTGTCGGTGTACTGTTTTCCATTTGTTTTTTGGGATTTGACAAATTTATGGCGGATCTGCTATGGCTGGTTGGATCCAGTGCAGATAAAGAGTCGAAGCATAATTTTTTTGATATGTTTGCCCAGGTCATCAACGGTGCTATGGACGGCATGCGCCAGTGGGTGAAGTATGGCATTGTCATCGGATTATTGATCTTAGGATGCCTGCTGCTGAAAAAAATCATCAAAAAAGATATGACGCTTCCGGGAGCCATTTTGGCAGCTTTGGCAGCATTGTGGATCGGATTTACCCGGGATGTTTCTACCAGCAGTGTACCTGCCCTATTGAGTGTTCAAAATTTTATTGCTTACGGGGGCGTTGCTTTTGGGGCTTTTGGAGCTGTCTGGTTTTACCGGACGGATCGGAGATTTTCAGCACTTTGTCTGACTGAGGCATTGATCATGTTGTTTCTGACCATTGGAACGGATACGGGCAGTATCTTCTTTCGTGTATATCTTACAATGCCGGCTGCCGTGATCGGCGCAGTTCTTTGGAAACTTCCGGTCAGAGAATTAAGAATTTTGGCAGTATTTGTTGTGATGCTGACTCTTGCCACGGGAGAAAATTGTAATCAAAATTATGTTTATCATGATGGTGAAAATGGCGAGGCGATGGAAGCTGTGATTGATGCTCCGGTATTTGAAGGTGTTTATACTACGGCTTCCCGTGCAGAATATGTAAACCGACTGATGGAACTTCTGGCGCCATATCAGGAGAAAGAGCTTTTGACCATTGGTGCTTTCAATGTGGGGCACAATGTGACAGATATGAAACCCTTTTTTGACAGTGCCTGGGCAGATTTGGATTATTTGTCTATGGAAGAATTTGAAACGGTGCTGGATACAAAGATTTCCCAGGGAAATGCTCCGGTGATCGTGATTGCGACGACGAAGATTAATGGTGCCTACTGGGTACCTGAAAAAATAGAATTATTGGAAAATCTGGTGAAGACACCACTTTATGAAACCATTTATGCAGATGAATGGTACAGTGTCTATGTACCGGTGGAGTGAGAAAATGTATAAGATTGCCCAAAAAGAGGATGTGAACCGTCTGCTTTCCTATCTGGAAAAAGATTTGAAAAATTGTTTGTACAGCTATATCGATCTGAAAAAATTCGGGATTGGTAATCCCAATCTGACGGTCTTTTTTGAGGAAGACGACATGATCCGATGCAGTGCACTCAAATATTATGAAGGACTTCAGTTGTTTGATGCAGAAGGAATCATGGATCCGGAAACAACCGCCGGTCTTATCCGCAGTTTAAATTCCCATATTGTAAGTTCTACTGTAGAAGTCATTGAAAAGCTTTATCCCCTGCTTTCGGATCGATATGAGATGGAACAGGGATATGTTACGGAAATGCTGTCCATGCCGGAAGGTGCATGTTCAGAGGAGGTATTTCCGGCAGAAATTTCTGATTATGATGAGATTGCAAGGCTGATCTGCAGTGATGAAGGAGTTGGCGGACATTATCAGCCCGAAGAATTAAAACAGCAGCTTTTGGAAAGGGCAGAGGAAGGCTTTGGGCGTAATTATATTCTAAAACGTCAGGGGCAGATCGTACATCACGCAGCAACCTATGCAGAATTAGATAATCTGGCTGTGATCAGCGGTGTGATCACAAAAGACGAATGGCGCGGTAAAGGGATTGGCACACTGGCTGTAAAAAAGCTGTGCCGGGATCTGTTAAAAGAAGGAAAAAAACCTTGTCTGTTTTATTATACCAGGCAGGCTGAGCAGTTTTATAAAAAAATTGGATTCGAGGAAGGTACCGGCTGGGCAAAGCTGGTTCTTGGGAAGGAGTAACAGCAAATGTATTTTGTAAATGAAGATATCAAAAACTGTGTGCGTGTATTTCCGGAGCAGGGAAGATACGATTATGCCAGATATGACATGAATGAAAATCCGGAAGGTCTTCCGCAGTGGTTTATAGATGAGGTACTCTCTGAAATTACGCCGGAATTTTTGGCAACCTATCCGGAACATGATAAATTCCGTCAGATGTATGCAGCGTATCTTGGAGTAAATCCGGAAAATGTGGCTGTAACCAATGGCTCTGATATGGCAATCCGTTTTGCCATGGAAGTATTTGCTGAGAAGGGAAGCAGCGTCGTAACGGTAGCTCCGTCTTTTGAAATGTACTGGGTCAATTGTTCCATGCTGGGATTAAAACATGTACCAGTTTCCTATGAGAAGGATCTGACCATGGATGCAGATAAAATCGTGGCAGCCATTGATGAAAATACAGACATTGTGGTGCTGCTCAATCCAAACAATCCCATTGGTACTGTTTACACGGAGGAAGAGGCAAGAAAAATCATTGAACGTGCAAGAGAAGTGGGCGCCGTGGTAATTGTAGATGAGGCATATCATTATTTTTATCAGCATACCTTCTTAAATTTTGTTAAAGAGTATGATAACGTATTGGTATTTCGTACTTTCTCAAAATTGTTTTCTCTGGCAGCAGTACGTATGGGAATGATGATCGGCAATGAAGCACTGATCGGTTATGCCAGAAAATCCATGCCAAGTTTTGAAGTCAATGCCATTGCTTTGAAATTTGGAGAGCATTTGATGCAGCATACGGAATTGATTGAGGAACTGATGAATATAGAGGCAGAAGGAAAATCCTATCTTTTGGCAGAATTGAAAAAACATGGTTATGAAACCACGGATTCTCATGGAAATTTTATCTTTGTTTTGCCAAAAAAACCTGCAAAGCAAGTGGATCAGGCATTAAGAAAGAAAAAAATTCTCATTAAGACTTTTGGCAATGAATTTTTGAAAGATTATATTCGAATTTCTACAGGTTCGAAAAAGGCAATGAAGTATTTGCTGGATGCCTTTTTGGAAGCAGACAACTAGGAAAAGGAGTATTGGCAGATGAAGGCAATCATTTTAGCAGGCGGCGTGGGCAGCCGTATCAGCAGAGAAGTAAATAAACCAAAAAGCTTATTAGACATCGGGGATGGGATGCCCCTGCTTCGTTATACCATAGAAATGCTTCAGAAAAAGGGCATTGAAGTCAGTGTCGTCCTGGGATATCAGCAGGAAATGTTTCATGATGTTTTAAAGGGATTGAATGTTACTTACTATTTTAATCCTTTTTACCGTGTGACGAACAGCATTGCTTCCCTTTGGTTTGCAAGGGATGCCATTAGAGAAGATGATGACTACATTTTTATGAATGCGGACGTTTATCTTGAACCGGAAATCCTGGATAAGATGCTGGAATCAAAAGAAACCATCAGTATGCTGGCTGATTACCGAAAAATCCTGGAGGGAGATTATTTCTTTCATTGCGATGAAAACGGGCTGGTTCGAAAATACGGCAAGGAGATGCCGGTCGAGGAACGTACCTGCGAATATGTAGGGGCAGCGAAGATCAGTAGGGAATATGTTGCAGAGTTTAAACGCGTGATGGAGGAAATGGTATCTACAGAACAGTATAACACCTGGTGGGAGACCATTCTTTATTCCAGATGTTATGAGATTGATATCCATACCATTGATGCAGCACCGTATTTCTGGTCTGAAATCGATTATATTGAAGATTATGAAAAAATCGTTAAATTTGTAAAGGAAAAATAGAAATATGGCTTTTGATAAGGACAGATTTTTTGCGCATGTAAGAGAACCGATTGCTTACCTGCTTTATGGAAGAAAAATGCGCAGGGAATTGAAAAATAAAGATTTTACTATATTGTCCTGTAATTGTGCGGCGGGAATTGTTTATCACCGTTACGATCATCCTTTTTTGACACCGACCATCAATCTTTGGATCGAGCAGCATGATTTTTTGAAATTTGTATCTGATCTGGATCATTATCTGGCACAGGAACTTGTATTTGTAAAAACGGATGCTGGTTATCCGGTGGCAGAATGTGGGAATATCAGAATTTGGTTTAACCATTATACCAGCGAAGCGGAAGCCAGGGAAAAATGGGAAAGCCGTAAAAAGCGGATCCGCAGAGACAATCTGTTTCTTATGATGAGTGAACGCGATGGGATCAACAGGGAAGATATCCTGAAATTTGGGGAAGTGCCGTGTAAAAACAGGGTCATCTTTACTTCTCATAAATATGAGGACATTCCGTATGCCTGTTATCTTCCGCCTTATGAGGGAGAGGCGCAGGTAGGATATTATCTTCAAAAAAATCCGGTCACAGACCGGACGGTCATGGAAAAATATTTTGATCTCACCAAATGGCTGAATGTTTAGAAGGGACGTAAATCAATGATTCAATGGATCAAATCAAAACCGGGGTTATACAGTGCACTTTTGAAATGTCTGAAAGTTTATCAGAAACTTCATGAGGTGCTGATGCATCTTGCCTGGCATATTTTTGTACATTTTCCATTAAAGACAAAAAAGGTAGTTTTTGGAAATTTCTACGGGGGCGGGTTTGGTGATAATCCGAAATTTATAGCGGAGGAACTGCTTTCCCGCAATCTGGGATTTGAAATGTATTGGATGCTGGAGGATGTAAAAAGTCCGCTTCCCAAAGGCATCAAGCCGGTAAGACCAAATACCTTTGCTTTTGCATATCATATGGCTACGGCAAAATTCTGGGTGGATAATACACGAAAACAACATTTTCTCATCAAACGAAAAGAGCAGTTTTATATTCAGACCTGGCATGGAGGACCGGGACTGAAGAAGGTGGAACTGGATGTGGCACATTCTATTTCTAGGGAATATCAGGAATATGCAAAAGCAGATTCCAAAAGGATCGATCTGTTTTTGTCCTGTTGTCGCTGGTGTTCAGATCTCTATCACAGAGCTTTCTGGTATGACGGACCGATCTTGGAAAAGGGGATTCCGAAAAATGACCTCTATTTTAAGGATCCGGCACCTATCCGAAAAAAAGTGCAGGAGCGTTTCTCTATTCCGGAGGGGGCAAAGCTGGTGATGTATGCGCCGACTTATCGGGATGACAGAAGTACGGGAATGTACAATCTGGATTATGAAAGAACATTAAAAGCCCTGCAAAAACGTTTTGGGGGTGAGTGGTATCTTTTGGTCAGACTGCATCCGAATTGTGCGGCATCAGCAGGGGAGGTTACCACAGGGGCGCAGATTAAAAATGCTACCTTATATGAAAATATGCAGGAGTTGTTGGTGGCCTGCGACATGATCATTAGTGATTATTCCGGCTGTGCGTTTGATTATTTAATGTTAAAACGCCCGGGGTTTTTATATGCAGAGGATTATGAAACCATCAAAAAGGTAAAGGATTATTATTTTACCTTAGATGAGCTTCCTTTTGATCTGGCATTCAATAATGAGGAGCTGGAGCAGAATATCCTGAATTTTGAGGAAGCGGAATATGAAAAGAAATGTGATGAATATTTAAAGAAAATCGGTTATTTTGATAATGGTCATGCGGCGGAGGCAGCCGTAGACGTAATCTTAGAAAAAGCCGGTTTGTTGTAGATGAAGAGGAGTTTATGGGTGACTTAAAAAGAAATCGTTCCATAGATGCAGTGAAAGGACTGGCAATCCTGCTGGTCATGCTGGGACATGTTTTTGTGCATAATCATATGGAAGATCCATATCTTTATGATCTGATCAAAGCTGTCCAGATGCCACTGTTTATGATCGTCAGCGGATATTTGTGTGGTCAGGGAAGAAAGATTGAAGATCTTAAAACCTACAAAAAAATCCTGAAAAAACGAGGGATCTCCTATCTTGTTCCATTTTTTTCCTGGCTGACACTGATGCATCTTGAGGATCTTGTCGCAGCTTACCGAAGGGTCTTTTTTGAACTGGATTTTGGACTCTGGTTTCTGGCAGTACTTTTTATTCTGACCGTGATGGTATCTACGGCACAGCTTTTTTGTGCGCCATTCAGAAAAAGATCTGCATTTTGGACGGAAGTGGTTTTTTGGATCATTTATGGTGCAGAGTGCCTGGTTTTGGTTGTTCAGATCCTTAAAGGAAATACATTTTTAAGTCCCTATCTGACGATTCTTTATGTACCATTTTATATGCTAGGTTATCTGGCGGGAAATTATGGAAAAATGTATTTTTCCCGGGAGCAGAAGTCTTTTGAGCGGATTAGTTGCTGCAATCATCGGCTGCTTCAAGGGGGTATTTTTCTGGCAGGGGCTGTGTTCCTTTATCTGATCATTGCGAAGGATTTAAATTCCATGGAAAGTAAGATGGACACGCTGATACAGATGATCGCCTCATTTTTTGGGAGTTTTGTTCTCATTTATGGGATTTTTTCCATGAAAGATGGGAAAATCAAAAAGATTCTGGCATGGCTGGGCGGTTATACGCTGGAAATTTATGTGATACATTATCATTTTGCTAATATTTTAAATTTTAACAATAAATCCTATGATTTTTATACGCTGGAAGGATTTTTATTTGTACTGGCAAGTTTTGTAGCAATGAGTGCTGTCACATTTTCTTTTATCTATGTGATAAAAAGAGTGAAAATTTTGAATTTTGTTCTATTTGGAAAGAGAAAATAACTTATGAAAAAAACGTTTTTTGAAGAGTTTGCATCGAAGGGAATCGCTTGGCTGATGTTTCTGGTCATGGCATTTTTGACTTTGATCAGTATGATATTTCGTTCTTATATCGATGGGACTTATCAGGAAATCATTTATTATAGAAAAGATAATATTTTGTTGGCGGTATTCTTTTTGGCGCTCATGGCGGTTTTAGTCCGTCTGGGCATTCAAAAGGGTTTGTTTGTAAAGATGCCGGAAAAAACATTGTTGGGCATTCTGCTTTTGTATACCGCATTGGTCAGCGGTGTCTGGGCTTATGCCTCCCATAGCTATCCTGTAGCAGATCAGAAAAGTGTGCTGGAATGTGTGGAGGGGCTGATCCATGGAAATTATGAATGTATGACCTACAAGGGTTATCTGCAATATAACCGGCATCAGGTAGGCATTACTGCATTTTATGAGATTTTTACCCGTATTTTTACCGGAGGTAAAGTGAATTACCAGGCAATTTATGGATTAAATACATTGATGATCACAGGAATTTTCTGGGAATTGTACCGGATCACAAAGAAATTGACTGATAAGAAAGAAATCATCATGATAGAACTTTTCCTGTCTTTTGGAATGTTCCAACTGATGTTTTACAGTACCTTTATTTATGGACTGATCCCGGGTCTGTTTTTTGCTCTGGCAGGAATCCTATTTTTGTTTCGATTATTAAAGAATGGTCACTGGTATGATGGAATTTTGATGGCATTGTTTCTTGCTATTGCGGTGGTATTAAAATCCAATTATCTTATTTTTGTGATCGCAGTGGGCATTATTTTATTAGGAAAGACGATCAGTGAAAAAAAGCCGGTGTATCTTCTTTTTGTATTGCTGATCCTGGTTGGATTTACCGGCTTGAATGGGACTGCACAGAAAACCTATGAAGTCCGCACCGGTATGGAATTTGGAGATACGATTCCCAATTCTGCCTATCTTGCCATGGGAATGCAGGAAAGTGCGATGGCGCCGGGATGGTTTAACGGATATAACCATGTAACTTATCGGAACAATGGCTACGATGCGCAGGCAACGGATCGGATTGCCAAAGCCTATATTGCGGAACGAGTGGGAGAATTTGCCGAAAATCCATTGGATTGCCTGAAATTCTATTATTACAAAATCGTTTCCCAGTGGAATGAAGTGACCTACGAGTCTTTTTGGATCAGTCATAATGAAAATAATCATACACAGGAATTGTCCGGGATCGTAAAGGATCTATACAATGGAAAGCTGCATCTTTTGATGGAGGCAGTGATGAATCTGTATCAGCTCCTGTTGTTTGCCGGAACCCTGGGAATGGCATGGAAAATGAGAAAAAATAAGGATCTGTCAAAGGTAATCCTGCTTTTGTGTATCTTGGGAGGTTTTTTGTTCCATATTTTGTGGGAAGGAAAATCACAATACATCATTTCTTATTTTCCGTTAATGCTTCCATGCGGAGCAATCGGAATCTATGAACTTGTGCAAAGGAAAGAGAGAAAAAGAGAATGTTAGAAATAAAAAGAATTGATAGAAAAGTGTTGCTGTGCATTTTAGAGATTCTAACATTAACAGCAGTTGCCTGTATGGCATTATCCGAATTTGGTGCGTATTATCTGATCGTCACAACTTTTGGAAGACACAGCAGAATATTTCGGAAGATTGCCTTTGGCTTGTTTGTGACAAAGATCTTGCTGACCAGATACGAAAAAAAGGAATTTGGAATGGTACTGGGTTTAAGTGCCATAGGATACTTGAATTATCATATCAGCGGAAATGGTGAGATCATTCTGAGTATTGCAATGCTCTTAAGTTTGAAAAATGTAAGTTTGAAAAAGGTGTTTGCCACCTGTTTTTTCTGTATTCTCAGTATGGTGCTGCTCATGGGCGGTCTTTCCATTGCTGGGGTCAAAGGTCAGGTTGCAATTACGAAAAGTTTCCGAAATGAAGGAATTGAAACAAGATATTGTTTCGGTTACCATCATCCAAATCAGTGGGCCCATGCAATGTATCTGCTGATGCTGACGGGAGTTCTCACATTTTGGAAGAAAATCAACTGGAAATCCCTGATTGGAATGTTTGTACTTAATCTTCTGATTTATCGTTTTTCAATTTCCAGGACTGGTTTTTTGTGTGGTCTGGTCATGATCTGTATGATTATATTTTATAAATATGGAGGAAAGATTGCAGCCTGGAAACCGCTGAATTATCTGATCAGTTTGGGAAGCGCATCCATATGGATGATTGCCCTGTTTTTGATTAGCGAAAATTCCTTTGCCGGGATATTGAGAGAAAAACTGTATTGGTATTTTACAGGAAGACTTAGCATGGCAAGAGAGTTCCTTTTGCAATATCCGATTCGTTTATGGGGGAGTCAGATTCCGGATACCTTATCAAATGGAATGGTACTGGATTTTGGTTATGCCCGGTTCCTCCTGGAAAATGGAACACTTATTTATTTTTTGATGTTTTTCGCCATGATCTTTTTGGGAATTTCTGTGGTAAAGAAGGAACAATATCCGTTTCTGATCGCAATCGTCTGCACTTCGTTATACGGAATGTATGAAAATGTGGCGATGAAAATGGTTCCGGCGAATGTAGTTATGATCCTTTTTGCACTTCTGATCTACCCGGAAAAGAAGGAGAACAGGGGAAAAATGATAAAACAATTGTAACATTGCAAAAAATATATTATAATAAAGAGATTGCAAAAATAGAATGGTCTGATTTTAGTAGGAGAAACATTATGCAGCATATATTTATCGTGGGGTCGAAAGGCATCCCGGGAGCATATGGTGGATACGAAACTTTTGTTGATAAATTAACAGAGTATCATCAGAATTGTAAAGATATAAAGTATCATGTGGCTTGTAAAGGCAAAAAGAAGGAAGAATTTGAATATCATAATGCCCGTTGTTTCAAGGTGAAGGTTCCGGATATCGGTGCTGCACAGGCAATTTATTATGATGTGGCTGCATTATGGGAGTGCTGCAGGTATATTAAAAAAAATAGTATTCAAGAACCAATCATATATATTCTTGCATGTCGTGTTGGACCATTTGCCGGATATTTTCAAAATAAGATTCATCGTCTTGGCGGAAAGCTTTACATTAATCCGGATGGACATGAGTGGATGCGTGCAAAATGGTCGAAACCAGTTAGAAAATATTGGAAAATATCTGAGCAATTGATGGTAAAACATGCAGATCTGATCATTTGTGACAGTGTCAATATTGAAAAATATATTCAGGAAACATACAAAGATTATGCTCCGCAGACGACATTTATTGCCTATGGAGCAGAAACCAGAAAAAGTTCTTTGGCAGACGATGATAAGAAATTGTGTTCGTGGTATGAAGAAAAAAAATTATCACCGCAATCTTATTATCTGATTGTTGGGCGTTTTGTGCCTGAGAATAACTTTGAGACCATGATACGGGAGTTTATGAAATCCAATACGAAAAAAGATTTAGCGATCATTACCACGGCAAATGAAGAATTTCTGGAAAAGCTTGAAGAAAAACTTCAATTTAGAAAGGATTCCAGAATTAAATTTGTTGGAACCGTTTATGACCAGGAACTTCTGATGAAGATTAGAGAAAATGCTTATGGATATTTTCACGGCCATGAAGTGGGAGGAACCAATCCAAGCCTTTTGGAGGCACTTGGAAGTACGAAGCTAAATCTTTTACTGGATGTTGGATTTAATAAAGAAGTTGCGGAAGATGCGGCACTTTATTGGAATAAGGAAGATAGAAATCTTTCTTCATTGATTGAAAGAGCTGATGCGCTGGATGAACAAGAAATCGATCGTCTGGGTGTTCAAGCAAAAGAACGGATCAAGAACGCATACAGTTGGGAATATATAACAGATCGATATAAACAGGTATTTGGGAAGAAATAAGATGAATAGAAAAATCGAAATAGGTGTACTGGGTGCCGGTACATGGGGAATGGCGCTGGCAAGGATGCTGGCAAAAAATAAAAATCAGGTGACTGTCTGGTCTGCAATTGAAAAAGAAATTGATGATCTGAAGACCACAGGAATCCATCCAAATCTGAAAAATATGGATATTCCAAAGGAGATCGTTTTTACCAAAGATCTTCAGGAAGCCTGCAAGGAAAAGGAAATACTCCTTCTCGCAGTTCCGTCTGTATTTGTTAGAAGTACAGCAGAAAGGATCCGTCCGTATCTGGAACAGGATCAGATCATTGTAGATGTTGCAAAAGGGATTGAAGCGGAAACACTTTATACAATGACCGAGGTGATCAGGGATGCATTTGGTGAAACCGGGAAAGAGAAAAATGTGAAATTGGTAGCTCTTTCCGGTCCGACACATGCGGAAGAGGTTGCAATGGATCTTCCAACCACGATTGTATCTGCCTGTGATGAACTGGAAATTGCTCAAAAAGTGCAGGATGTTTTTATGAGTACCTGCATGAGAGTTTATACCAATACAGATGTTAAGGGTGTCGAATTATGCGGCGCATTAAAAAATGTGATTGCACTTGCATCCGGAATTTCAGCAGGTCTGGGATATGGAGATAATACCAAGGCTGCCTTGATTACGAGGGGAATGGCTGAAATTACAAGGCTTGGAACAGCTATGGGATGTATGGAACAGACATTCAGCGGTTTGGCTGGAATTGGTGATCTGATCGTGACAGCAACCAGTATGCACAGCCGTAATAATAAAGCAGGATATCTAATTGGAAGCGGAGCTACTGCAGAGGAAGCAATCAAAAAAGTTGGTATGGTCGTAGAAGGGATCAATGCATTGCCGGCGGCCATGAAGCTGGGGAAAAGATATGGCGTGGAAATGCCGATCATTGAGGCAGTAAATTCTGTAGTTAAGGAAGGCGCTGATCCAAAAACAGCTGTGATGGAATTAATGGTAAGAGGCAAGAAAACAGAACTTCCGGAAGGAATGACTGATATTGATCAGGAAAGAGGTACAACGATGAAGAGAGTGATCACATATGGAACGTTTGATCTTTTGCACTATGGACATATTAATCTTTTGCGCAGGGCAAAGGCATTGGGAGATTATCTGGTCGTTGTATTATCTTCTGATGAATTTAACTGGAATGAAAAACAGAAAAAATGTTATTTTACTTACGAACAGAGAAAAGCTTTATTGGAATCCATTCGTTATGTGGATCTTGTAATCCCGGAAACCTGTTGGGAACAGAAAAAGACAGATGTTCATGAGTATCATATAGATACTTTTGTGATGGGTGACGATTGGAAAGGGAAATTTGATTACCTGAAAGAGGAAGGTGTTGAGGTGGTATATCTGCCGAGAACTCCGGAAATCAGTACAACACAGATAAAAAATGATCTAAATTGTAAATAAGTTGAAGTGATAGAGGAAAAATAAACATGAATAATATTGATATTTTACATAAAGTAGATATGGATATTGTGAAAGAAGTGGTTGGATTATGCGATCGTCATGGTTTGACCTATTATATGTTAGGCGGTACCATGCTTGGCGCAGTGCGTCATCAGGGATTTATTCCATGGGACGATGATATTGATCTGGGAATGCCTAGAGATGATTACGAAAAGTTTTTGGAAATTGCCCCAAAGGAGCTGCCGAAGATCCTAAAAGTGGTGAATTATCGGAATACACCGGAATATCAGTATTATATTACCAGAGTGTTGGATACAGATACGAAGGTGATTGAGGAACGCATTGGGAATGAAAACAAATATACCAATGCATCCATTGATATTTTCCCAATTGATGGAACACCAAATAACAGTATTTTGAGAAAAATTTATTTCTTCAGGGTTCTGTCCCATCGTGCGTTGATGTCACTTTGCTATAAGGATTCTATTGACAGAAAGAGAAAAAGAGGAACGGTGGAAAAAATCTTTTTATGGATCATGGAACATTTGCCGGTGGAGAAATTTACGACACCTTATAAGGAAAAATGTAAGATTGACCGCCTGTTAAGGAGCCAGGATGTAAAGACATCCCAATATATTGGAAATATTATGGGAGCATATCGTACCAGAGAAATCGTTCCGGCAGAATTTTATGGACAGGGGAAATACTATCCGTTTGAGGACATGCAGCTTCGCGGTTTGGAAAAGTATGAAGAGTATTTGACTTATACCTATGGCGATTATATGCAGCTGCCTCCGGAAGATAAAAGAAAAACACATTTTAAAATTCTGGAAATTCATGGAGAAAAAGTAGCAGAAGAATAATTCCGGGCAGAAAATAATTCATAGATAGGTTGAAGTATCAGATGAAAAAGTTTATTCAGTTATTTCATAAAGTAGGCGGAAAGAACCTTTTGAAAACATATCTGAGAGGTCATGTACTGTTGTTTGCTATGGTAGAAACCCTTCTTTTAGGATTTTCAAAAAAGTCGTTAGAAATCGTTCGTTTGGCAGTAAACAACCGTGTGCTTGCAAAACTACGTAAAAAATATAAAAATTTTATAAAAGATTATTTGCTTCAGGAACAGGAATCTCGGGAACGGGTACAATCTGAAAAAGTATGGGTGTGCTGGTTTCAGGGCATGGAGAATGCACCGGAATTGGTGAAAAAATGCTATAGATCCCTGCAAGAAAATTTAAAGGGAAAAGAAATTATTCTGCTGACAGAAGAAAGTTACAAAGACTATGTAGAGTTTCCAGAGCATATTCAGAATAAGATTGACAGAGGCATCATTACCAAAACGCATATGTCTGATCTGCTGCGCTTGGAACTTTTGTTACACTATGGCGGGACATGGATGGATGCCACGGTATATTGTTCCGGAGATGATTATCCGGACTATATGTTAAATTCAGATTTGTTTGTGTTTCAGAATTTGAAACCGGGATTAGATGGGCATTGTACAAGTATATCAAGTTGGATGCTGACTGCTTGTACCAACCACCCGATTTTGCGTTTGACAAGAGAATTACTATATGATTACTGGAAAAAATACGATTATATGGTCGATTATTTTCTGTTTCATGATTTCTTTCAGATGGCTCTTGAGGCCTATCCGGAGGAGTGGAAAAAGGTGATACCTTTTAGTAATGCAACTCCTCATATATTACTGTTGAGATTGTTTGAACGGTACGATGAGAAAACATGGAGTGCAGTAAAGAATATGACGTCATTTCATAAATTAAGCTATAAGTTGGAACAGGAAAAGGAAACTTTGGAAAACACATATTACAAGAAGTTGGTCAAGGGAGAGTAGTTGTGGAAAAGATATTGGTATTGATGTCTACCTACAATGGGGAATGCTATTTGAAAGAACAGATTGATAGCATCCTTGCACAGGAAGGGTGTCAGGTTCAGCTTTTGATCCGTGATGATGGTTCCACAGATCATACAAAGGAAATCATTCGTGAGTATATTCAGAAAAATGCTCCGGTAGAGCTTCTGGAGGACAATGGAAAGAACCTTAGAGCACCAAAAAGTTTTTTGAGGCTTGTCAAGGAGGCACCAAATGATTATTCATATTATGCATTTGCGGATCAAGATGATGTTTGGGATCGAGACAAATTAATGCAGGGAATTTGCGCGTTGGCAGATCATGATCAGCCGATGCTGTACTGTTCTAATGCAAGACTGGTTGATGAAAAATTACAATCATTAGGATTGAACGTATATAGAAGAACAAAATATACGGATTATAAAAGTGTTATCCTAACAGGTAATTACATGGGTTGTACGATGGTTTTTAATCAAAAATTAAAAAAGATTTGTACAAACATGCCGGAACTGGAATTGTGTCACATGCATGATACTGTTTTGACGATGTTGTGTGTGCTGTATGGCGGATTGGTGATTTTTGATGAAACACCACATATGGATTATCGTCAGACAGGAAATAATACGGTAGGCGTTGCACTGGGAATTAGAGCAAAGATCAAAGAAAAGCTGCAGATTTTTGATGAAAAGAAAATATGGCGTTCAAAACAATGTAAGGCTCTTGTGGATGTGGTAAGTGATGGAGATCCGAAGGTTCTTGATTTTTTGAGACTTATAGCAGATCTTCCTGAAAAAAGAAGCAGCAGAGTGAAAGTGATTTTTGATCGGGATGTGAAATATGAAAGTAAGATTAAGAATATCGAAGTAATGATAAAAGTATTGACAGGCAAGCTGTAGCCTCGCACGTTTGTGCTGTCATAGGGAGAAAAAAGAAAAATGGAAAAAAAACTCGTTGATATTTCGGTTATAATTCCAACCTATAACTGCGCAGAAATGTTGGAAAAAAGTATGAAATCAGTCTTTCAACAGAAGAACAGCAGTTTTGAGTGTGTGGTTGTAGATGGAAAATCTACGGATTGTACTGTAAATGTGGCAGAGAGATTTAAAGAAAAATATGCAGAGCAGGTAATCGTTATATCTGAAAAGGATCAAGGGATCTATGATGCAATGAATAAAGGTGTGAAATGTGCCAGAGGACAATATGTTGTTTTTTTAGGAGCTGGGGACACCTTTTGTGATGAGCATGTCTTGGAACAGATTTCAGGACATAATGAAGATATTGTATATGGTTATGTGCAGGCTTTTGATGAAAGCAGTACTTATATTTTTAAGAGAAAGATGAACTTTTTGACGGCGTTTAAATATTCTCCAATTTGTCATCAGGCGATTTTTGCGAAAAGGGATTTGCTGGAGAAGTATCCTTTTGAACTGCGCTATAAATATGTTGCGGATCAGGCATGGATCCTTCGGATGTATTCGCTGCATAAAAAGTTTAAATATATTGATCTGATGGTAGCTAATTATGGATTGGATGGATTTAGCTCTACGGAGGAAGGAAGAAAAAGCGCGGTAAATGAGATCCTGGATGCTAAGAGGCGCTATCTTCCGGTAAGAAGTTTTATGATAAAAATTGTAAAAAAAGTGATCCGATAAAAAATATAGAGAAGAATGGTAAAATGACGAATAATAGAAAAACAATTTTTTTGCAGTATTTATTAATATGGTTTGCGTATATGGCACACGATTCGTTGCTGTTTCATAATAATAAGTCAATATTTACTTATTTGGGACTGGCAATTTGTATACTGGTGATACTTTTTTATAAGCGTGCGAGAGATTTGGAATTATTTGGATATTTGTTATTCCTATTTTGTAATATCTTGTTTGTACGCTTTTTGAATCATGGTGGAATTGGCATTTCTATTTTTATGCATTGGGCATTAGAAATTCTTACAATCTATATGGCATATAAGTTGGATACAGAAAAGTTTTTTGAAAGATTTGTTTGGCTGATTTCATTTTATGCACTATTAAGTGTCTTATGTACGGTAGGATATGCAGTGTTTCCGGCTATATGGGATCGTTTTATGCCGGTAAATTATTTGGGCGGACAAAATGATACGGCAATGCCGTTTGAGGGTATTTTATTCCTTCATAACATTAGTACTTATGGCGATAAGCTGGGCAGAAATCTGGGGGTTTTCACAGAACCTGGATTATATCAGATTTCATTAAATACAGCATTGTATATTGTACTTTTGTTGAGAGATAAGCTCTCGTATAGCAGCAGAAAAAAAGATTTGATAGCGCTGATTTTGATGTTGGCAATTGTTCTGACAAAATCAACCACAGGATATTTGGGAATGGTAGCAATCATTTGTGTTGCAATACTGAATTCAAAAAAATATTTCAAAATGAAAGTGTTGTATGTGGTTTGTATTGGAGTAGCTGTTGTTTTTATGGATTACTTTTTACAAGCGGATCAAAGTATTTTGTATAAAGTAGTACTTAGAAAATTATTTGATTCCTCTGGGCTGAATCTGGCAGCAGGTTCAGGAAAGTGGAGACTTTTGACAATACAATATGTAAGTGAAGTAATCAAACAGTACCCTTTAGGTGCCGGATATGATAATTATAATCAATACATCTTTAGTAAAGGTCAATATCTATATGAGTTGGTAGGTGTAGAAAGTATCAAAGCTATTGCGTATTGCGGTATTCCGCAGATGACGATCGCCTATGGATGGCTGATCAGAAAAACCTACAAAAACAGGAAGAACTGGATGACATTTTTATTGGTCCTTTTTTTATATATCAATACCACATTTGCACAGTCAGATATTTTTTATCCATCATTAATATTGTTGATGTTGACGAATCAAAAAACAAAAGAAAAGATAGAAAAGTAAAAAACATACGGTAATCTGTGGAAAGGAGTCCTCTTGAGAATATTCAGCTTTATAAAAAGACGGGTTGACCGCTGTGTGAATACCTATTGTTTGAAAAAGATGAAGGTTTCCCATGGAACAAACCTTAAAATCAATGGAAGAGTAAAAATTTATGGAAAAAAGGAAACTCTCCTTTGGGGAAATGATCTTACCATAAATTCAGGAAATGGTTTAATTCCGATAGGATTTGAAGGAAATTGCACTTTTTGGACTTTGGGAGAAGGAAAGATCAAAGTGGGGGATTCCTGTGGTTTTACGAATACGGCAATATGTAGCATGGAAAGTGTAGAAATTGGAAATCATGTATTGTTGGGTGGCGGAGTAAAGATTTATGATACAGATTTTCATTCGTTAGACTATAAGATTCGCAGAGATATTGTCCATGATCATGACAGAAAGAGTAAAAAAGTGATCATAGAGGATGATGTTTTTGTGGGGGCAGGATCTTTGATATTAAAAGGTTCTGTGATTGGAAAGAAGAGCATTATTGGTGCAGGATCAGTGGTCAGTGGAGAAATTCCTTCGGGACAGATCTGGGCAGGAAATCCTGCAAGATATATAAAGGATGTAAAATAAGGGCAAAAAATATGAGAATATTATGGATAACCAATGTTGAAATGCCGGAAATTGCCGCAACTTTTGGAAGAACGATTGTTGTTGGAGGATGGATGAACAGAACCTCTCATCAGTTGGCAGCTATGGAGGAAGTGCAATTAGTGATTGCTTGTCCAATCAATGGTGAAACCTATTCAGGGAAAAAAATAGGAAATATCAGCTATTATGCATTTTCAAGAGTGGATAGTAAAAAATCTCTCCAATCTCTAATAAAGGAAGTTCATCCGGATTGTATTCACATTTGGGGAACGGAATATGCTCATTCCTATGATGCAATTTGTGCGGCTGAGGAAGAATATCTGCTGGATAAAACGATTGTTTCTATCCAGGGGCTAGTGTCTGTTTATGCGGAACATTATACAAATGGTATCCCGCATGAAGTTGTTCATGGACGTACCTTAAAGGAACTTTTGGGTCGCCCGAATATTGCTGATTGGCAAAAAATCATGGAAAAACAGGGGAAGCTGGAGATTGCGACCCTGAAAAAAGCAAGACATTGTATCGGAAGAACGGATTGGGATTATGCCTGTGTGAAACAGATTAATCAGGAAATTTCATATCATTTTTGTAATGAAACCTTAAGAGGGGGATTTTATCAATATCGTTGGGATTATAAAAAATGCAAAAAACACAGTATATTTTTTAGTCAGGCGCATTATCCAATTAAGGGACTGCATCATTTGTTGAAGGCATTGCCGATTATTTGCAGGGAATTTCCGGATACAGAGGTTCATATCGTTGGAAATAATTTTCTAAAAAAGTTGAACTGGAAAGAAAAACTTAAGACATCCAGTTATGAAAAGTATTTAATTTCATTGGAAAAAGAATACACATTGGAGGAACGAATTCACTGGTTGGGGCCTTTAAATGAAGAACAGATGATTCAGCAATTTTGCAGTGCAAATGTTTTTGTTTGCGCTTCTAATATTGAGAATTCTTCCAATTCCATAGGAGAAGCAATGTTGCTGGGAGTGCCTGTAGTTGCTTCGGATGTGGGCGGTATTAAAAGCCTGATGGAACATAATGTTGAAGGATTATTATATCAGGAAACGGCACCATATATGCTTGCAGCATGTGTCATACAGCTTTTCAAAGATTGTGATAAGGCAAGAAAAATTGGAAAAAATGCAAGGAACAGAGCTTTGATTACTCATAACGAGGAAAAAAATATCGAGACACTGAAAGATATCTATCATGGTATATGTGGAGGAACAGATGCAGAGAGGTGATACAAAAACAGAAAGATATGAAAATCTGGATGGTTTACGGGTGTTATCTTGTTTTGCAATTATTGCAATGCATATTCAGGCGAACACAGGATATGAGTTATCAGGATTTTTTTGGAAAGATGTGATTCATGCGTTTACCTGGCTGGTATATTTATTTTTAATGATCAGCGGATTTGGAATGTGTAATGGTTATCTTGAAAAATTTAATCTTGGAATGGTTGATCTTGAAGCGTTTTATAAACGTCGTTATCTGAAAATGCTTCCTTTTTTTACAGTTTTAATTATGCTGGCATTGTTTTTGGATCCGTCCCTGGAAAATTTCTATGAAGCAACGCTGGAAGTAACGTTGGTGTTTGGGTTGTTGCCTAATGTGGAAATGAATGTGTTAGGAGTTTCGTGGACTTTGGGCGTGATTTTCCTTTTTTATATGCTGTTTCCATTTTTATCAGTATTTTTGAAAAATAGAAAGAGAACATGGATGTTACTGGCAGTTTCTATGTGGATTAATTTTAGCTGCGAGAACTACTTCTTTTCGGGAAAATTTGTGACAGCATCTTTTGTACCAAGGCACTCGTTTCTCTACTGTATGCAATTTTTTGTTGGTGGAGCATTGGTTTATCATTATCGGAAGGAGATAAAACAAATTTGTGAAAAATACCAGGGATTACTTAGTTGCGGTATTTTGTTGGTAGTGGTGCTTTATTTTTATTTCATTAAAGAAGAGATTGGGCAGAGATTTCTGGTCTATCAAAATTTTATTGTATGTTTGTGCTTTTTGATCTATGCAGTTGGGGCAAAAAGTATTTTTTTGAAGAATAATTTTATGAAGGCATTTAGCCGATATAGTATGGAAATATATCTTTCTCATATGATTGTTTTCAGAATTGTGGCAAAAGCAAAGCTGATCTATATTTTTGGCAGAGGATGGAGTTCCTACTTGCTGACAGTTATAATGGTTATTTTTGGAACCTATGTTTTTGTGAAATTATATAAACAGATAGAAGAATTTATCGTAAAAAGATTTAAGAGATAGAATAAGGAGCGAGAAAAAATAAATGAAAAAACTGATGAAAAATCTACTGAGTGCTATGCTTGTGATCAGTGCGATATTTGTGGTAGGGGAAATACAGGTATTTGCAGTGGAATATGACGATCCTCAGTGGTCTACTTCTATGAGTAATGAGGCAGAGCAGGAGGAAGAGGAAGGAATCATGCTTCTGAGTGGTGAAGAAGATCCGTATACCGGATTAATCTACACACACGATCGCAGATATTCTAAACATCAGCTGGTTTATGGAATTGATGTTTCAAGCCATAATCATGAAATTGATTGGAAGAAGGTAAAGGCAGATGGAATTGAGTATGCAATTATCAGAGCTGCTTATAGAGGCTATGGAAGTACAGGAACGTTGAATGCAGATGCAAATTTTAAGGAAAATATAGAGGGTGCGTTGAATGCAGGACTTCGGGTAGGTGTATATATTTTTTCTCAGGCAATTACAAAATCTGAGGCTGTGGAAGAAGCGCAACTTCTGATTGAAATGACACGGAAATATGATGTTACTTTGCCTTTTGTTATGGATTTTGAATTTGCAAGTACAAGTTCCGGACTTTCTGGACGTTTGTATCAAGCAGGTTTGAGTAAGGAACAGGGAACCTCGATTTGTAAAGCATTTTGTGATACCATTGCTGCCAAAGGTTTTGTGCCGATGATATATGCCAATAAAAGTATGTTGACGGATCATTTGAATGCTGCTGAACTGGAAAATAAGTACAAGATTTGGTTGGCAAATTATATGACGCAAAGCACTTATACGGGAAGATATGATGTATGGCAATACACAAGCCATGGAAGTGTTGATGGAATTACAGGAAATGTAGACTGTGATTTTTGGTATGAAGGTCATGCGTCTGTTTATAATGGGAGAGATTATGCCGATGTTTATGACTTCACATATTATACATCAAAATATCCGGATATCAAAAAAGCCTATGGAGAGGATGACAGCGCAGCTTTAAAACACTTTGTGACTCATGGAATGAAAGAAGGACGCCAAGGATGTGAAGAGTTTCATGTTACAGCCTATAAAAATCGATATGCCGATTTGAAAATGGCTTATGGAAATGATTTGGAAAAATATTATTTACATTATTTAAACAGTGGAAAGAAAGAAGGGCGTATTGGAACTGAATATACAATATCTGTAAATCCCGTGACAATCTATAATGGGAGAGATTACAAGGATGTTTATGAGTTTGAATATTATATTTCCAAATATCCGGATGTCAAAAATGCCTATGGTGCAGATCCTGATGCCATAATAAGACATTTTGTAAATTATGGGATGAAAGAAGGACGACAGGGCAAGGAGGAATTCTGTGTAGATACCTATAGAAATCGTTATTCAGATTTGAGAGTCGCATATGGAAATAATCTGGAAAAGTATTATTTGCATTATTTGAACAGTGGTAAGACGGAAGGACGCAGCGGTAGTGGCAGTTCACCATTGATGAATCCGATCACGGTTTATCAAGGTATAGATTACGCCGATGTTTATGAATTTACATATTATACATCAAAATATCCGGATATCAAAAAGGCTTATGGGAATGATGAAAGTGCAGTTTTGAAGCATTTTGTGAACCATGGAATGAAAGAAGGACGTCAAGCAGCAAAAAATTTTGAGGTAAATTATTATCGTGCAACATATGCAGATCTTCAGAAAGCATATGGCGACAGTCTGCAGAAATATTATATGCACTATATTAATTCTGGGAAAAATGAAGGACGTCAAGGGATCAGAATAAATTAACATGTACAAGGAGAGGACGCAGGAGTGTCCTCTTTTGTATTTGTATGAGGGCTGGTTAGGGCATGATGACTATTTTTGACAGTTGCAACAACTGAGAAATTGTGATAGCATAAAACAAGCATGGATTTTTATGCCTACAATCGGTATGAAGGGGTATATATTATGGAAGTGATGACAAATCGCCTGGATAGAGGCTTTGTAGAATATAAAGAAGAATTTGAACAGAAGGCACTGGAAGTTTTGAGAAGCGGCTGGTATATTTTGGGAAATGAAGTAAAAGAATTTGAAAAAGAATTCGCAGCTTATACAGGTGCAAAGTATTGTGTAGGACTTGCCAGTGGACTGGATGCTCTTTGGATCGCATTTAGGGTGTTGGGAATTGGTGCTGGAGATGAGGTAATTGTTCAGGGGAATACGTATATTGCCAGTGTGATGGGAATTACAATCAACGGAGCAACACCGGTGTTTGTAGAACCTGATGAATTTTATAATATTGATACAAAAAAGATTGAAGAAAAGATTACGGATAAAACAAAAGCAATTTTGGTTGTTCATTTGTATGGACAAGCTTCAAAAATGGACGAAATCGTTGCACTTTGTAAAAAATATAATCTGCGTCTTGTGGAGGATTGTGCCCAGTCTCATGGAGCATGTTTTGATGGAAAGATGACAGGTACTTTTGGGGATGTGGGATGTTTTTCTTTTTATCCTTCCAAAAATATAGGTGCTTTTGGAGATGCCGGAGCAATTGTGTGCAATGATGAAAAACTTGCCCAGGAGTTTCGAATCTTCCGAAATTATGGAAGTGAAAAACGCTACTATAATAAGGTGGTTGGTGCAAATTCGAGATTAGATGAGATGCAGGCAGGACTTTTGAGAGTTCGCCTAAGTCATGTGAATGAAATTGTATCAGAACGACAGAAAATTGCGGAACGTTATGAAGCAGAAATACGAAATGCTAAATTAAAGATGCCGGAAGTGCGCGAAAATTGTACAACAGTATGGCATCAATTCGTGTTGCGATGTGAGGAAAGATCTCGATTGATTGAATATTTAAATGAAAAAGGGATTGGAACCATCATTCATTATCCGATACCACCCCATTTATCAGAGGCTTATGCCTATTTGGGGTATCAAAAAGGTTTTTTGCCGATAACAGAAAAATATGCAGAAACAGTTATTTCAATTCCAATGTATAATGGAATGACGGACGAAGAACAGACATGGGTTATTGAAGCCTTAAATGCATTCAAATAAAGAGGAGATAATATGTGTCATGTAAAAGAACAGTGCAAAATTTTGAATTTTGCAGATTTGGGAGACGAGAGAGGAAAACTAGTTGTAGTGGAAGGTGCTCTTGATGTACCGTTTGAAATCAAAAGAGTGTTTTATATGTATGGTTCGGATCCTGAGGTGGTTCGCGGACAACATGCAAACAGAGAATCTGAATTTGTACTTGTAAATGTTGGGGGAAGTTCCAAGGTACGAGTTGATAATGGACATAGTGAGGCAGTTGTAGAATTAAATAAACCAATGATGGGACTTTATATTCCAACGATGGTCTGGAAAGATATGTATGATTTTTCAGAAGATTCTATTTTACTGGTACTTGCAAGTACTCATTATGATGGAAATGAGTATATCAGAAATTATGAAGATTATAAAAAAGAAATGGGAGCAACAGAATAGATGAGCAAAATTTCAATCATAGTTCCAGTGTACTGGAATTCGGATACACTGATGGCACTGTATAACGACATGAAAGACAAAATTTTGGGAAAGATTGGAGAGTATGAAATAATATTTGTAGATGATGGATCGGGCGATAATTCCTGGGAAATCATGAAGCAGATTGCAGAAATGGACGGCAATGTAAGACTTGTAAAACTTTCCAGAAATTTTGGAGAACATGCGGCATTATTGGCAGGCTTCCATCATTGTTCGGGAGATTGTGCTGTTACAAAACAGGCAGATCTTCAAGAAGATTCAGAATTAATACTGGAAATGTATGATAAATGGAAAGAAGGCAATAAGGTTGTTATGGCAATCCGTGAAGAACGTGATGATCCTGCCCTGAAGAAGTTTTTTGCCAACATGTACTATGCATTGGTACGAAAATTTATTATGAAAGATATGCCAAAAGGTGGATGTGATTGTTATTTAATTGACAGACAGGTGATTGAGGTAATCGAGATGTTGGATGAAAAAAATTCATCCTTAACATTGCAGGTTATGTGGGCTGGATTTCAGCGTGCCAATGTATATTTTCATAGACGGGCAAGGGAAGAAGGACAGTCACGTTGGGGACTTGGAAAAAAGGTGAAACTGGTGATTGATTCGATGATGAGCTTCTCTTATATACCGGTAAGGATTATGTCGGGGGTTGGAAGTTTGTTTTTTTGCTCATCACTTATCTGGGCATTGGTAATTATTGCACAGACCTTAATCTATGGTGCAGATGTAGCAGGATGGGCCAGTTTAATGGCACTTGTTTTATGCTCTTCCGGCTTGATCATGCTGATGCTTGGTATTTTGGGAGAATATATTTGGCGTGCGTTAGATGAAAGTCGAAACAGACCGCCATTTTTGGTGGATACTACACAGGGATTTCGAAAGGAGAACGAATAGATGAATGACAATTGGAAACAGGTAAGCGATGATGAAAAAGAGATGAGTATTTCGGATATGCTGTTTTATCTGTTGCGTCAGTGGAAAGTGGCTGTAATTGCAGCGTTGATCGGATTACTTCTGGTAGGTGGATTGACTTATGCAAAAAGTCTTGAGAATGCAAAGAAAAGTGCGTCAAATTCCCAAACTACACAGGCAGGAATGTTGACGGAGGAAGAAGAATTTGCTGCAGATGTAAAAATTGATACAATCAATGAATATAAGCAGAATATTGAAGAATATAATGAGTATTTAGACAATTCTATTCGAATGAAACTTGATCCAAATGGATTTTATAGAGGAACCATTAAGTTCATGTTCACATCGGAAAGCCCGGCTGCCGCTTTGAAGGCATTGAATGTATGCAGTGATCTGGTGTTTAACAATGAAAATTATGAGAAAATGACACAGTTGTTAACGGAAGAAATCTCAGAAGCATATGTACGGGAAGCTTTTACATTCGAAAAAGAAACAATGAGCAATGAAAAAAGCAGTGAAAATGTCATTGTTTGGGACGTTTCTTTTGTTCATTATGAACAGGAAGAATGTGAAAAAATCGTGGACTATATTGATGAACAGATGAACAATGTAATGGCGCAGCTGGATGAAAACGTGGTGGCGGAGCAGGTGGGCCGAGATGTTTATCTGGCATGTTATGTGGATCTGATTAAAGAAAGTATGTCCTTGGAAGTTGGAAAGTCAAGTGTTTATACTTCCATGGAAAAAGTAAAAGCAGATATGTCAAACACAGAAAAGGCATATTATGAGTTGAGCACGAGTTCCGGAGAGCAGACAGAGGCGGTCAATACAGAGGTTGTACCGGTGAAGGCAAGTGTGCAGTGGAAATATGCGGTGTTGGCGGCTGTTGGAGCCGGAGGATGTGTCATTGTCTTTTGTGCAGCACTCTATTTGTTTGGTAATCTGGTTCATAATAAGGAGGAACTGGAGGTTTATACCAATGTTCCTGTAATTGGATTATCTGCAAAGAAGACGAAAAAGAATGTAATAGATCATTTGATTGATCGTTTGGAACATTGTGTACGGAATGGAAAGGAAGATACGATAGATATGGCTGCGACAATGTTATGCAATTACGCAGTTCAGAATCACGTGAAGCGTATCTATCTTTCCGGAGCCAAAGGAGAACATCGAGAAGAATTGATGGCACAGTTCAATAGTCGGATGGAGAAGGAAAAAATTGAACTTATTGGTGGAAACAGCATTCTGGAAGATGTAAAGGCAATCTCTGATGCTGTAGAATGTGGCAGCGTCGTATTCTTGGAAAAATCTAATAAGACATCCCACCGGGATCTTAGGGAAGAACTTCGAAAGGCTGGCCATTGCGAATTGAAAGTATTAGGAATTATACTGGAAAAATAAGAACTTCCAAAGCAGGAAAATATGAGGAAAAAAATATGAATATAAGAAAAAAATCTCATTCTCAGTTTACACTGTTAGATATCTGCTGTATGTCATGTGGTTTCTTTCTGGGAATCTATCTGCGACTGGGAGGAGTCAGAGTTTTTTCCATCGTTCCGGTATATGAAGAGGTATATTTCATTCTTTTGCTGACGTTGATTGCTACAGCGTTCTTCTTTCGCCCATATGAAGATATTTTTCTTAGAGGATATTGGCTGGAATTTGTTAATGTTCTAAAATGTGTCGGTGTAGAGATGGCGGTTGCTATTTGTTACATGTTTATTGTCCAAAGTGGCGGGGATTATTCAAGACTGGCATTTGGTTATAGTTTTGTGACGATTTTGGTGTTTACCTATGCAGGTCGTCTGATCAGTAAGGCTTTGTTGAGAGGCTTTGCGGCTAAGACTTCTTATATGAGCAAGCTGATTATCGTGACGACTTCTGAAAAAGCACCAAAGCTACTGAATGAGATTAAAGCAGAACTTGCTTTGAATTATGAAATCGTAGGGCTTGCAATTATGGATCGCGAAATGATAGGCGATGAAATTGCTGGAATCCAAGTAACAGCGAGTTCTCCGACCCTCTATGATGATGCAAGATTAAACATCGTAGATAGTGTTTTGATAGACCTCGATCCGGAATATCCGGAGTTTAAAAATACTGTCAATTTGTTCCATGTCATGGGAGTTGAGGTAAATATTTCTTTAGCAGATTATGACCTTGGTATTCCGCATCAGCAGATCATAAAGATGGGAGAAATGACAGTTCTTTCGGGAAATGTTCCTCAGCGTACGATGGGCGATATTATGGCGAAGAGAGCGTTAGATATTCTGGGCGGCATCGTGGGAGTGATTATGACAGGGATCCTTACAATTTTTGTGGCTCCTGCGATCATGATCGAGTCTCCTGGTCCAATCTTCTTTTCACAGGTCCGCATCGGGAAAAATGGACGCCGTTTTAAGATCTATAAATTCCGATCTATGTATATGGATGCAGAGGAACGAAAAAAAGAGCTGATGGAAAAAAATAAGATGTCAGGTTTGATGTTTAAGATGGACAATGACCCGAGGATTACCAAGATTGGGAAATTTATTCGTAAGACGAGTATTGATGAATTTCCTCAATTTTGGAACGTTTTAAAGGGAGATATGAGTCTTGTGGGAACAAGACCGCCGACAGAAGATGAGTTTAAACAATATAAACCGCGTTACAAAAAACGTCTGAGTATGAAGCCGGGAATTACAGGACTTTGGCAGGTGAGTGGACGAAGTTCCATTACAGACTTTGAGGAAGTTGTAAAATTGGATGTGGAATATATTGAAAATTGGTCTTTTGGTCGAGATTTGAAAATATTGATGCAGACAGTTTTGGTTGTGTTTAAAAATGATGGAGCTCAGTAAAATTTGCCATATAAAGAAAAATATGCTACAATCACTAATAACTGTGTAAATAAACCTATGGAGGAAATAAAACATGAGAACCTATTTAGTAACAGGTGGTGCCGGATTTATCGGTTCCAATTACATTCATTACATGTTCCGCAAATATGATCAGGAAATCCGTATCATTAATGTGGATTGTTTAACTTATGCAGGAAATCTTGAAAACTTAAAAGACATTGAAAATAGAGACAATTATACTTTTGTAAAAGCAAATATCTGTGATAAGGAAGCAATTGAAAAAATCTTTGCAGAAAACGATATTGACCGTGTCGTACATTTCGCAGCAGAGTCTCACGTAGACCGAAGCATTAAAAATCCGGAAGTATTCGTAGAAACGAACGTTCTTGGTACACTGGTCATGTTAAATGCTGCAAAAGCTGCATGGGAATTACCGGATGGAACATTTAAGGAAGGAAAGAAATTCTTATATGTTTCCACAGACGAAGTATATGGATCCTTAGAAGATGGAGATACTTATTTCTACGAAACAACTCCATTTGATCCGCACAGCCCATATTCTGCAAGTAAGGCTTCCGGAGATCTGCTGACAAAGGCTTATTGGGATACCTATAAATTCCCAATCAATATTACAAGCTGCAGCAACAACTACGGACCATACCAGTTCCCGGAAAAATTAATCCCGCTGATCATTAACAATGCATTACAGGGCAAAAAACTTCCGGTTTACGGTGATGGCAAAAACGTACGTGACTGGTTATATGTGGACGATCATGCAAAAGCAATCGACATGGTTCAGGAACAGGGCGTACTTGGCGAACGCTACAATGTAGGCGGACACAACGAAAAACAGAATATTGAGATCATTAACATTATCTTAGAAACACTTCAGGAAATGCTTCCGGAAGGGGATCCTAGAAAAGAACTGGTAAGCAAAGACCTGATCACCTATGTAGAAGACAGAAAAGGTCATGACAGACGCTATGCCATCGCACCGGATAAAATCAAAGAACAGATTGGCTGGTATCCGGAAACCATGTTCAAAGAAGGCATCAAAAAAACCATCGCATGGTTCTTTGAAAATGAAGAATGGATGCAGAATGTAACAAGTGGTGATTACCAGAAATATTATGAAGAAATGTATAAATAATAAAAGATTCGGCAGTGCCATTTTGGCACTGCTAGTTCTGCTTATTGCAGGTGCAGTGCTTTTTTGCATTTCAAGGGAAAAAGATGACTTTTTTTTGAAAGAATATGCCAACGCAGATGCAAAATTTTATGATGATTATATTTTGACCAGTGTAGATGAGTCGATTTATTTTCTGGATTTTCAGGGAGAAACCTTAAAAACTTATGAAGGACTTAAGGCCTCCTGGCTGTATACCTACCCGGAAGAAGGACTTGTTGTGTACAGTAATCATGAAAATGAAACACATCTGATGAAGCTTGATAAGGCGCTGGAACTGGAGTGGGACAGGGTGATCCTGAGGACAGATCTTCTTGCAATCGATCCTACCATCTGCAAGGTGGAAGATACCTATCTTGTGACGCATACGACCATTGAAGGAACTATTAATAATCCATCACCGGATGGGGAAAACGGTTTGTACAGTTTAGAACTTTATGCCTCAAAGGATCTGATCGATTTTGAATATCGTGGGACAATTGTTTCAGAAAAACATGATATTGAAGATATTGATCTGGTATATGAAGACGGCAGACTGTACTGTATCTACGAAAAAGAAGCGTATGACAAGGGACCTTCAAAGATCTGTATGAGATTTTCGGAAGATGAGGGGGTCAGCTTCAGCAAGGAGCAGATTCTGATTGACAATGGTGGTGATAATGAGCCGGCATGTATTCTGAAGGATGAAAAAGGATGGAGGCTATTTTACAGCAGTGATCTGAAAAAACCGGGAACGTCATACAATGGAGCGTCTGCTTACAGTGCGGTATTTGATGAAAATTTTCAGATGGTCGAGGGAACAGATCAGAAGATTCCCATGCGGGATAACCAAGGGATCCGCCTATATGAAGTGACAAAGCAGGAAGACCGTCTTTATTTTATGTTTGCACATAATTATATGACTGACAAAGATTTTGTTTTAAGGAGCATTGAAGAAAACAAACTTAGATAAACGAGGTAACACAAATGAAAGGTATTATTTTAGCCGGAGGTTCCGGTACAAGACTTTATCCGTTAACAAAAGCGATTTCAAAACAAATCATGCCAATTTATGATAAACCGATGATTTATTATCCGTTGTCAACCCTGATGCTTGCTGGCATCAGAGAAATCCTGATAATTTCTACACCACGAGATCTTCCGACATTCCAGGAACTTTTAGGAGACGGAAGTCAGCTGGGGCTGGAAATGCATTATGCCGTACAGGAATATCCAAGAGGTCTTGCAGAAGCATTTATCATTGGAGCAGACTTTATTGGAAATGATTCGGTGGCGATGGTACTGGGAGACAATATTTTCTATGGACAGAGTTTTTCCAGAGTATTGAAAGAAGCGGCATCCAGAGACAAAGGTGCAACGATCTTCGGATACTATGTAAAAGATCCAAGAGAATATGGTGTAGTAGAATTTGACGAAAACGGCATGGCACTTTCCATCGAAGAAAAACCGGAAAATCCAAAATCGAATTATGCGGTTCCGGGACTGTATTTCTATGATAATGATGTTGTAGAAATTGCAAAAAATGTAAAACCATCTGCCCGCGGTGAGATTGAGATCACCAGCATCAACAACGAATATCTTCGCAGAGGAGATCTTCACGTAGAAACCTTGGGAAGAGGGTTTGCATGGCTGGATACCGGAAGCCATGATAATTTACTGGAAGCTGCCAATTTTGTGGCAACTTTACAGAAACGTCAGGGAATGTACGTATCCTGCATTGAGGAGATTGCATTCAGACGTGGATTTATTGACAGAGAACAATTATTAAAGCTTGCAGAACCACTGTTAAAGACTGCCTATGGACAGTATCTGGTGGATGTGGCAAATGGATTATAAAAGGAGCGTAAAAAATGGGAAAGATTACAGTAGAAACATGTGAAATTGAAGGCTTAAAGGTAATTACACCGGCTGTTTTCGGAGACTCCCGCGGCTATTTCATGGAAACCTATAATTATAATGATTTTGCAGAGGCAGGAATTGATGTAAAATTTGTACAGGACAATCAGTCTGCATCCAAGAAAGGTGTGCTCCGGGGACTTCATTTCCAGATTAATTATCCGCAGGATAAACTGGTACGCGTTGTAAATGGGGAAGTATTTGATGTGGCTGTAGATTTGAGAGAAGGTTCAGCAACTTACGGAAAATGGTATGGCGTGTTGCTTTCCGCAGAAAATAAGAAGCAGTTCTTTATTCCGAAAGGATTTGCACATGGATTTTTGGTATTATCCGATTTCGCAGAATTTGCTTATAAATGTACAGACTTTTATCATCCAAATGATGAGGGTGGTCTTGCCTATAATGATCCTGAAATCGGTGTGGAATGGCCGATTCCGGAAGGCATGGAACTGATCATGTCAGAAAAAGATCAGAAGTGGGGCGGACTTTCAAGCTTAAAAAAGTAAGGAATTAATAATTTATGATAAAAGAATTGTTACAGTTTCCTAAGATGGTATGGGACAACCGCAGCATCATCTGGAAACTCGCAAAGAATGATTTTAAAACAAGATATGCCGGTTCCAATTTCGGCGTGTTGTGGGCATTGGTACAGCCGGTGACCATTGTTTTGGTATATTGGTTTGTATTTCAGGTCGGTTTAAATGCAGGATCTCAGACGGTTAAAGAGGGACTGGATGTGGCATTTGTACTGTGGCTGACTTCCGGACTGGTACCTTGGTTTTATTTTTCAGAAGCACTGACCAATGGAACCAATGCACTGTTGGAATATAATTATCTCGTAAAAAAGGTAGTATTTCAGATTGACGTACTTCCAATCGTAAGATGTGCAGCAGCACTGTTTATCCACAGCTTTTTTATCTTGTTTATGCTTCTTCTGAACGGATTATATGGTTTTTGGCCGGATCTTTATACGTTGCAGATCATTTATTACAGTTTTTGTTTATTTATGCTGGTTGTGGCAGTTTGTTACTGGACCAGTGCAGTCGTGATCTTTTTCAGGGATCTGTCGCAGATTGTAAACATTTTCCTTCAGATAGGGATCTGGATGACACCGATCATGTGGTCTTTAGACATCTTAACAGAAAAAGGATTTGGATGGCTGGTGCCGATCATGAAACTGAATCCGTTATATTATGTGGTATATGGTTATAGGGATGCCTTGTTCTATAAGGTGGCATTCTGGGAGCGACCGGTGCTGTCTATTTATTTCTGGGCAGTTGTTTTACTGCTTTTGGGAAGCGGTATTCATGTATTCAGGAAGCTGAAAGTACATTTTGCAGATGTATTATAGGAGAACTATGAACGAAACAGCAATTAAGATAACAAATTTAACAAAAATATATAAATTGTATGATCGAAACAGAGATCGTCTGAAAGATTCTCTGGGACTTTCCAAAAAAGCAGTCTATAAAGAACATTATGCATTGAAAAATGTGGATATGGAAGTAAAAACAGGGGAGTCCGTGGGGATTATTGGTGTCAACGGATCCGGGAAATCAACGATCTTAAAAATCATTACCGGTGTACTGAGTGCGACATCCGGTGATCTGCAGATCAATGGGCGTATTTCTGCACTTCTGGAATTGGGTGCTGGATTTAATATGGAATATACAGGACTTGAAAATGTATATCTTAATGGCACCATGATGGGTTTTTCAGAGAAGGAAATCGATGAGAAACTGCAGGATATTCTGGAATTTGCAGATATTGGTGATTTTATTCATCAGCCGGTAAAGACCTATTCCAGCGGGATGTTTGTTCGTCTGGCATTTGCAGTTGCCATCAATATCGATCCGGAGATTCTGATCGTTGATGAAGCATTATCTGTAGGAGATGTTTTCTTTCAGGCAAAATGTTATCATAAATTTGAAGAATTTAAGAAAATGGGCAAGACCATCTTGTTTGTAAGCCATGATCTGACGAGTATTGCGAAATATTGCGATAGAGTCATCCTTTTGAATAAAGGGGTGAAACTTGCGGAAGGCAATCCGAAAGATATGGTCAATATGTATAAAAAGCTGCTGGTACATCAGCTGGATGAGGAAACACTGGAGGATGTAAATGGCAAAAGCGGCATTGGCGAGCGTTCAGAAGACGGAAAAGCATGGAAAGATCATTTTGAGATCAATCCTTCAATCACGGATTATGGAGAAAAACAGGCGGAAATCGTAGATTTTGCCATGATCGATCAGTATGGTGCTTACAGCAGTATCATTGAAAAAGGATCTGTCTATCAGGTGAAAGCACGGATCCGGTTTCATGAGACTGTGAAAAATCCGATCTTTACGATTACCATAAAAAACAAGCAAGGTACAGACATTACCGGAACCAATACCATGTTTGAAAGGATTGAGACTGGTACGGTGACTGCCGGTGAAGAACGAATCGTAACCTATGAACAGAAAATGAACCTGCAGGGTGGGGATTATTTGCTTTCCCTTGGCTGTACAGGCTACGTGGGTGATAACTTTGTGGTCTATCACAGACTTTACGATCTGATTGGCTTCAATGTATTGTCTGATAAAAATACCGTAGGATTCTTTGATATGGATTCAAAGATCACTGTTGAAAATGGCTGATTTAAGGATCAAAGATCCGGAAATATCATGAGGTAAAACATATGGTTGAAACTCATCTGAAACACAATTATATCGACTGGCTTCCCGTAAAAAATGGGGAAGCCGTTCTTTGCGTTTCCGAGAAACTGGAAAATTTAGAAGGAATGTGGGATTATCTGATTATTTCTGAAGCCTTTGCGAAGGCGTCAGCGATTTTTTCGGGTGAGGATGCCCAAATCCGGTTGTTGGAAACTTTAAAAACACATTTAAAACCTCAGGGTCATGTGATCCTGGCAGTGGATAATCGTTATGGTCTGAAATATTTTGCGGGATGTAAAGAATACCTGAGCGGCAGATACTTCGAAGGTCTGGAAGGGTATCGCACTTGCGAAGGAATTGCCACTTTTTCGAAGAAAGCAGTTCTTGGCATGGCGGCAGAAGCCGGATTTTCACATGTTGGAACGTATTATCCTTATCCGGATTACCGGTATATGAAGGCACTCTATACAGAGGAGTGGTTACCGGCACCAGGAGAATTAAGCAATCCGTCCTTGGCGATGGAGGAAGAGCGAATCCAGCTTTTTAATGAATCTGCTGTATTTGACGGATTGATCAAAGAAGGAAGATTTACAGAGTTTTCGAATTCCTACCTGTTTGATCTGACGCTTGAAGGGCAGGAAAGAGAAGAAGAACTACTGTTTTTAAAATATTCTGTGGAACGAGAGGAAAGGTACCGTATCCGCACGGAAATTCTCCGAAAAAAAGACGGAAGCAAAGTGGTACGCAAGATCCCTTACGGAGAAAAGGCGGTGGAACATGTAAGATCGCTGAAATATTGGGAAAGCCGGTTGAGGGAACAATATGAGCGCGCCGGCGTGGCGGTCAATCAATGTACATTGACACAAAATGGCGCGGAATTTGAATTTCTGAAAGGGGAAACACTGGAGGAAGTTCTGGATGGGCATCTTGCAAAAAATGATCTTTCAGCATTTATGGAGGAGTTGAGATCTTATGTAAAGAAGCTGGAAGAAATTTTAAGACCAGAGCCGTTTGTGGCAGACGAGGCATTTCGAAGAGTTTTTGGCGATATTCCTTTTGATACACCTCAAAGTGCAGCACCACTGAACAACATTGATCTGATCTTTTCCAATATCATCCTGACGGATGGAAAATGGAATGTGATCGATTATGAATGGACCTTTGATTTTGCCATTCCGATGAAATTTATCATTCATCGGGCGATTGTGCTGTATTGCGGACGAAAGAAACAAAAAAGTTTACAATGTATGGAAATTTGTCAACAACTCGGGATTACACAGGGAGAACAGCAGCGATTTCTGGAAATGGAGCATCGTCTGCAGAACTACCTTTTAGGCGATACCAAAACCCTGGAAGCATTGCAGTTAGAATATGCAGGTAAATGCATAGATCTAAAAGAAATCTTGCACAGAGCGCATCAGCCGCAGATGAAGGTTTATCCGGATTTTGGCCAGGGATTTTCAGAAGAAAATGCCTATCTGATAGAGGCAGAGGAAGATTTTTACGGGCGAAGACGTTTTACACTGTCCGTTCCGCAAAATGCTGTGGCAATTCGTCTGGATCCTTGTGAAGAGCCATGTCAGGTGACATTCAACCGCATTTTGGGAGAATGTGCAGGCAGTTATGAATTGATGGTTAGCCACAATGGAAAAAGTTATGACAAAAGTGTGCTGTATACCACCAATGATCCCCAGCTGATCTTTTCAGGGATCGTACCGGGAACAGGTCAGATCCATGTAGATCTTACCGTGGAATATTTAAAAGAAGAAACCGGTTACCTGTGGATGAAACTTCTGGAAAAAGCGGAAAAGTTGGATCGGATAGAGCAGAGTAAACCCTACAGGATTATGAAAAAAATAAAGAATAGATTGAAAAAAGGATAGGATTATGAGCAGACATGAACAGACGACTCCGGGAAAGGATCCTAGATTTGATGGAGTTCGGGATACCTGGTACTGGAAACTTTCCAAACCACTTCGGGTAGTTGTGCATTTCTTTATACGTATGAAAAATGCATATATTCATTATGGCGGCGTGAAAGGTATGTGGAAACGTTTCCTTCAGAAAAAATTTGAAGGGAAAAAGCGTATTACTTTTGGAACGGCGAGCTTTCCTACGGAAGCACAGAAAAATGTAGAACGAAATACAAAATTCTCCAAAGATATCAAGATCAGTATTTTGGTTCCTTTGTATAACACACCGGAACGTTTTTTAAGAGAAATGATTGATTCGGTGCAGTATCAGACTTATGAAAATTGGGAACTCTGTCTTGCTGACGGTAGTGATGAAAAGCATCAGAATGTGAGAACCATCGTTGAGGAATATCAGAAGGAGGATTCTCGTATCAAATATCAGAAAATTGAAAAAAATCTTGGAATTTCCGGAAATACCAATGTTTGTTTTGAAATGGCAACCGGAGATTATATCGGACTGTTTGACCATGATGATATTCTTCACCCATCCGTTCTTTTTGAGAGTATGAAGAGGATTTGTGATGAGGGAGCAGATTATGTCTATTGTGATGAAGCGACCTTCCAGTCACCGGATATCAACGATATTATCGTGCTTCATTTTAAGCCGGATTACTCCAAGGATAATCTGCGCGCAAACAATTATATCTGCCATTTTTCAGTATTTTCAAGAGAACTTTTACAGCATACACAGCTGTTCCGTTCAGCTTATGACGGAAGTCAGGATCACGATATGATCCTGCGTCTGACGCATCAGGCAAAGAAAATCTGTCATATTCCGAGAATTTTATATTATTGGCGTTCTCATCCGGCATCTGTGGCAGCGGATATCAATGCAAAAACTTATGCCATTGATGCTGCAAAAAGGGCTGTCCATGACCATATTCTGGATACAGAAGGAATTGAGGTGCAGGTGGAAAGTACCAGAGCATTCCCGACGATCTTTGAAATTAAGTATCCGATCAATGGAACACCAAAGATCAGCATCATTATCCCGAATAAAGATCATGTAAAAGATCTGAAACGTTGTGTTGATTCTGTTTTACAGGAATCAACCTACAAAAATTTCGAAATCCTTGTTGTAGAAAATAACAGTGAAGAGCAGGAAACTTTTGCATATTATAAGGAATTAGAAAAGCAGGAAACTGTCAAAATCCTGACTTATGAAGGTGGTTTTAATTATTCCAAGATCAACAATTTCGCCGTACAGCAGGCGGAAGGGGAATATCTTCTGTTTTTAAATAATGATACGGAAGTGATTACGCCGGAATGGATAGAAAATATGCTGATGTATGCCCAGCGCAGGGATGTAGCCGCAGTTGGTGCAAAACTGTACTACGCAGATAATACCATTCAGCATGCAGGCATCGTGTTGGGACTCGGTGCCCACAGGGCTGCAGGACATACCCATTATAAGGCACCGCATGAACATTTGGGCTATATGGGAAGACTTTGTTACGCCCAGGATGTTTCTGCTGTTACAGCAGCCTGTCTTTTGGTGAAAAAGGAACTTTTTGAGCAGGCAGGCGGATTTGATGAGTCCTTTACTGTTGCATTTAATGATGTGGATCTTTGTATGAAATTCCGTGAAATGGGATATTTGAATATTTTTACGCCGTTTGCGGAAATGTATCATTATGAGTCCAAGACCAGAGGTATGGAAGACGGCGAAAAGTTACGCAGATTTGAGCGTGAGGTTGCAGCGTTCCGGACAAAATGGAAAAAAGAACTGGATGCCGGAGATCCATATTATAATCCGAATTTTACTTTGGATGCAGCAGATTATTCGTTAAAAATGGATTGATACACTCGGTTGGAGGATACAGAACAGGAAGTTGCAGCAAATCCATCTTTATAAAAAAAGAAAAGAGTAGTGAGAATGAGAAAAAAACTGATCATGCTTGGCAGCATTTTGCTGTTGGCAGTCTGTTTGTTGTTTTTTAAGGAAATGGAAAACAGCAGTTTTTCTGTTTTAAATCCTGTAGAAGAGGAGGATGCGGAGGAACTGAAAAAAAACAGAACAGAACAGTCAAAATTAGATTTTAGCTGTCTTCTATGCAATGACATGAGACTCCCTTTTGATGATGAAGGAAAGACTTTTTATGTTTCGGTGGATATGGAAGAGGAAGAATGGGAAATGTTTCTTTTTGGCAGTGGTCAGCCGGAATATCAGATCGTATTTCTGGAAGATCTTTCCGATCTGAAAAAGGAAGAGGTGCTTAAGGAGGGAAGAAAACTTCCTTTTCTAGTATATAATGATCAGGAATATGCCACTTATTACCTGACTTTCAGTGGTTTGCCTTTGATCGATCTTTCTACGGACGTAGGAATGTGGCACGAAAATATTTCAGGGGCTGCTGTTTTTTATGATACGGATTTCTCCTATCATGGAGTGACAGAATCCGCCTATCAGGCACATCTTCGCGGTAATACCAGCCGGATGTATCCCAAAAAAGGATATAAGCTCAGTCTGATCCAAAATACGGCCAGCGGAACCAGTGTCAACAATAAAAAATCCCTGTTTGGGATGCGTAAAGACGATGATTGGATTCTGTATGCCATATATAATGATGAAACAAAGATCCGGGATCGTCTTTCCATTGATCTATGGAATAGTTTCGGAGCCGGTGCCGTTTCGGAAAATGCAGTTTATGGCACCAATCTGACCTATGTGGAATTGATCGTAGATAATTCTTATTGCGGTCTTTACGGTCTGATGGAGCCGATTGACAGCAAACAGTTAAATCTTTCATCGGAAGATTATCTATATAAACGAAAAAATCCGGGTGGTCTGGTCTATGAAAAGTTTTCAGCCGCGAATGATCCTGAAATTGAGCTGGAAGGCTTTGAAATTAAAGCGGGAAAAATGGATGAACAGGCCTGGGAGCCTTTGGCGGAACTTTCCTGGGTACTCTATGGAACGACGGATGAAGAATTTATAGAAACAGCCACCACTTTGATAGATGAAGACAATGCCATGCGTATGTGGCTGTTTATACAGATAATTACAGGTCATGATCAGCGGGCAAAAAATGTTTTTTATGCGGCAAGATATGAAAGAGAACAGTATAAGTTTTATTTCGCGCCATGGGATATGGATCTGACCTGGGGAAATGTGTCAGTAGGAGAGATTAATCCTTTGTATACAGAATTTGAATGGGAAACCTATGATGATATGGTTCCCTGGGATACGGCAGAACGTTTAATTTCCCTGAATGTAAACGGTGCAGCTGAAAAAATGCAGGAACTGTATACCCAATTACGCGATACAGTGCTTTCAGATGAGGCGCTGGAAGCGGAAATTAAGAATCTGGATGCATTACTTCGCAATTCGGGTGCCTATCAACGAGATTGGGAACGATGGTCGGAGGGGGCTCATACAGAGGATTGCCGGAAACTTTTGGATTATGCGAAGACACGAATGCAGTATTTGGATCAGGCATTATTTGATCTGGAAAATTACATGAGCAGATAGGAGGTAGAATGAGCAATGGATAAGGAACAGAAATACCGTCATGAGTTAAAATATGTATGTACGGCATCCCAGCTTGCCCTGCTGCAAGGCAGACTTCATCATCTGATCCCGCTGGATCCTCATGTGGGAGAAAACGGCATGTACAATATCCGAAGTTTATATTTTGACGATTATTATAATAAATGTTATTATGAAAATGAAAATGGAACGGACCCAAGAGAAAAATTCCGTATCCGTATTTACAACGGAAGCAAAGAGAAGATCAGTCTGGAACTGAAAAAGAAGGAAAGAGGAAAAACTTTGAAGCTTTCCTGTCCTTTGACGGAGGAACAGTGCCGGATCCTTATGAAGGGAGAAGTCCTGCCGGACAGCAAAGACTATCCTCCGGTGCTTCAAAAACTTCTGTTGCAGATGAAAACAAATCTGATGAAACCGAAGATCATTGTGGAGTATGACAGAGTTCCCTATGTATATTCATTGGGAAATGTCAGAGTTACGCTGGATAAAAATATTTCTTCCTCTGACAAAATTGAGCAGTTTTTGGATCAGGAGATTTATAAACGGCCGATCATGCCGGCAGGATGGCATGTTCTGGAAGTGAAATTTGATGAATTCCTTCCGGATTATATCAAAACAACGCTGCAGTTGGACAGTCTGAGACAGACAGCATTTTCTAAATTCTATCTGTGCAGGAAATTCAACCATGGATTTTTAAATTAAAAAAAGGAGAATACATAAGAGATGTCAACATTTTCAGATATTTTTAAAAAGTCATTTTTACAGGGATTTACAGGGGGAGATATCAGTACCGGACGTATTGCGGCAACGTTGGCTGTAACGGCATTGATCGCCTTATACATTTTTGTGATCTATCGTGTAGTTACCAGAAAAACTTTCTATTCAAAGAATTTTAATATTTCCTTGACTGCCATGGCTGTGATTACGGCAGCGATTATTTTGGCAATGCAGTCAAATCTTGTAATTTCCCTTGGTATGGTAGGTGCGCTGTCCATCGTTCGTTTCCGTACAGCAATCAAGGATCCGATGGATCTGGTATTTTTATTCTGGTCGATCAGTATTGGTATCATTTGCGGTGCGGGACTCTATGAGATTGCAGTCGTAACCTCTCTTTTAGTAACGGTTGTGATCATTTTTCTGGATATGGTGCCGACTTCAAAAGCGCCGATGATGCTGGTTGTCAATGCAACAGAGTTGGAAGCAGAAGAAGCTGTTTTAGCGGCGGCAAAAACAGCAGGGAAAGTTTGTAAGGTAAAATCAAGAAATTACAGTACCGGCCATTTGGATCTGGTAATCGAAGTAAAAGCTTCTGAAGAAGCAAAGATGGTGAAGGCGGTTGCAGAAATCCCGGCGGTTTCCAGCGTATCATTGATCGCCCACGATGGAGAAGTAACATTCTAGGAGTCTTTTATGGCAAAGATATTTTCCATGATCTCTAGATTAAACAGTGAGATCAGCAGAAATGGACTGCGTAATACTTATTATAAAGTTTCGGAAAAAAGAGCAAAAAATCAGGAACTGAAGGCCTATGATCAGGAACGGCTGAGGGAACTTCCGGGTGAGGAAGAACTTTTAAGGCAGCGGGCATGCAGATTTGATGAAGAAATTAAATTCAGCATTGTCGTACCGACCTATCATACGCCGGAAGTGTTTCTGCGGCAAATGATAGAGTCTGTCTTAGGACAGACTTTTTGTTGTGTAGAATTATGCATTGCTGATGGAAGCACAGAAGATCAGGTGGAGAAAATCGTTCGGGAATATCAGAAGAAGGATTCCAGGATCAAATATCAGAGACTGAAAGAAAATAAAGGAATTTCGGAAAATACAAACGAAGGGCTCAAAATGGCAGAAGGCCGATATATTGGGCTTTTGGATCATGATGATCTTTTGGAACCACATGCACTCTACGAAATGCGGAAGGCTTTGGAAGATCATCCGGAGGCGGAAGTGTTTTATTCCGATGAGGATAAGGTTTCTTTTGATCTGACCCATTATTTTGAACCTCATTGGAAGCCGGATTTTAATCCGGATCTGCTTCGGAGCAATAATTACATCTGTCATTTTCTGGTATTCAAGCGAGATCTTCTGGACCGCGTAGGAGGATTTCGTGCAGAATATGATGGTGCACAGGATTTTGATCTGGTACTGCGGCTGACAGAACAGGCAAAAGAAGTGGTACACATTCCCAAGGTGTTGTATCATTGGCGGAGTCATGAAGCGTCCACGGCAGCCAATCCCATGAGCAAACTTTATGCTTATGAGGCAGGAAAGCGCGCATCCTTGGCACAACTGCAGAGATGCGGAGAACCTGGAGAGGTAAAAGATACCAGATTTTATGGATTTTATGAGATTTTTTATCAGATTCCGGACAAACTTTCTTCGGAACTTTTACTGTTTTCCTGTGGAAATCAAAATCATAAGAAAATCTTAAAAAATTTTTCCGGGGATTTGCATAGACAAAAAGACGGAAATGTTATATATTATGAGAATGGATTTAATAAATTTGTAATATTTTCTAAGGAACGAAAATATACAGGTGATGTACTCATTTTTGTGGAAGCCGGACTTCGGGGTCTGGAGGAAAGTCAGCTGGAACAGCTGGCAGTCAATTGTCTGCGTAAAGGAACAGGAATGGCAGGCGGCCGGATTCTTTCAAAGAAAGGAAAGCTTTTGTATGGAAGAATGGAGTACAATGAGGCAGGCAGACTGCAGAGTGCAGATGCCGGTCTTCCAAAAGGATTTACGGGATATTTTCATAAAGCAATTTTGCAGCAAAATACAGAAGGAGTTCCTTTCCGCCTGTTTGCGGTGAGAAGAGACTTGTTTGAAGCATGGAAACCACAGATGGAAAAAAGCTGTGAGGAAATGATGCAGGAATTGTGTGAATTTGTAAGGAAAAAAGGTTATCGTATTTCCTATGTGCCGTTGGTGACGGCAATAAAAAGTTAAAGGTGGATAACATGAGAGAAGTTTCGATTGTAATCCCTAATTATAACGGAAAACATTTTTTAGAGGACTGTTTAACGTCCGTTTTTGCACAGAATATAAAAGACCAGGAAGTCATTGTGGTGGACAATGGTTCGACGGATGGCAGCCTGGAATATTTAGATAACTTTCCGGAAGTTCGGGTCATTTCTCTGGATCAGAACTACGGATTTTGCCATGCCGTAAACGTAGGAATTAAGGCTTCGGAGAGTCCATTTGTTATTTTACTGAATAATGATACAGAAGTGGAGAAAGATTTCGCGGCAGAACTTTTACGCGTGATAAAATCAGATGAAAAAATCTTTTCCTGCTCTTCGAGAATGGTACAGTTCCACAACAGAGCGTTCATGGATGACGCAGGAGATTATTATTGTGCACTTGGATGGGCTTTTGGCCGTGGAAAAGGCCAAAAGGTGGAAGATTATGACCGTCCGGCAAAGATATTTGCTTCCTGTGCAGGCGCTGCAATCTATCGCAAAGAAATGTTGGAAGCGTTGGGGTATTTTGATGAAAAACATTTCGCATATTTAGAAGATATTGACATCGGGTATCGGGCAAGGATTTCTGGGTATCGTAATGTATATGAACCCAAAGCAGTGGTCTACCATGTGGGCAGCGGTTTTTCTGGTTCAGCACACAATGCTTTTAAGGTGAAACTTTCTTCTAGAAATAATATTTATCTTGTTTACAAAAATATGCCTTTTTTACAGATATTGTTAAACAGTCCGTTTCTTTTGATCGGATTTGCGGTCAAATGGCTGTTTTTTATAAAAAAAGGGTTAGGAAGAGAATATGCACAGGGCATAAAGGACGGATTTGCTCTTTGCAGAGAAGGAAAAAAAGTGAGATTTTCGTGGAGACATCTGCCAAATTACGGCAGGATCCAGCTGGAACTATGGATCAATATTCTGCGAAGATTATAATCATATAGGTGACTGTTTATGATCAAAGACAATCAGAAGCATTTTAACCGGCTGCATGTGTTTATCGATGCATTGATCGTCATTTTGTCGTATTTATTGGCATGGCTGTTCAGATTCCGGATTTTACATGGTGCACCGGGTCTGTTGTTTAAAGATTATTGCTACATGCTGATCCCTTTGGTTCCGTATACGCTGTTTGTATATTTTGCATTCAATCTGTATACACCGAAGCGGGTAAAAGGCAGAAGACTGGAAGCCGGAAATGTGGTGCAGGCAAACCTGGTAGTTTTGATTACCATCATTGTATGTCTGCAGATTTTCAATAAAGAATTACCGAACCTGTCAAAGCATTTTTCCAGAACGATGCTTTGTATTTTCTGTATTTTAAATACAACAGGAGGAATTCTTGTTAGGAATTTCATCCGCTATCTTTTATGGAAGATCAGAAGGAGCGGATTTAATTTAAAACATATCCTTCTTGTAGGCTACAGCCGTGCTGCTGAGGAATATATTGACAGGATCAAAGGAAATCCACAGTGGGGTTATGAAGTCTGCGGAATATTGGATGATAATGTGGAACGCGGAATGGAATATAAAGGCATCAAGGTAATCGGGATCTGCGATGATCTGATCCATATCCTTCCGGCAAATGAGCTGGATGAGATTGCCATTACCTTGGGGTTGAATGAGTATTCTAAACTGGAGCATATTGTGGCGGAATGTGAAAAATCCGGTGTGCATACCAAATTTATCCCGGATTATAACAACATTATTCCTACAAGACCTTATACAGAAGATCTTATGGGACTTCCGGTGATCAATATCCGTCATGTGCCGCTGACCAATACTTTCAATGCGATGATTAAGCGATGTGTAGATATTGGCGGATCATTGTTCGCGATTATCTTATTTTCACCGATCATGCTGTTGACAGCGCTGGCGATCAAAATCACATCGCCGGGACCGCTGATCTACAAGCAGGAAAGAGTGGGGCTTCATAATCAGACATTCCAGATGTATAAATTCCGTTCGATGGAACTTCAGGATCCGTCAAAGGAAAAGAAGGGATGGACGGTAAAAAACGATCCGCGTGTGACTTCCATAGGAAGGCTCATAAGGCGGACAAGCATTGATGAACTTCCACAGTTGTTTAACATTCTGAAGGGAGATATGAGTCTGGTAGGACCAAGACCGGAACGACCGTTCTTCGTGGAGAAATTCAGGGAAGAGATTCCAAGGTATATGGTCAAGCATCAGGTACGTCCGGGATTGACCGGATGGGCGCAGATTAATGGTTATCGGGGGGATACATCCATTCGAAAGCGAATTGAGCATGATCTTTATTATATTGAAAACTGGAGTTTGGGACTGGATTTCAAAATCATATTTTTAACCTTTTTCAAAGGGTTCATTAATAAAAATGCATATTAGAAGCAAGAAAGGAAACAGGGATGAGCAGAGAGCTAGATACAAAGGGGAAAAAAACAACAGGAAAGAAAACATCAGGAAAGAGGTCTAAAAAACGTAAAAAAGCGAAAATGATCACATTTGCGTTAGAAGCAGTGGTATTGATCGTACTTTTGATCGTATTATATGTATTGAATCGTACAGAACGTTTCAGTAAAGTAACTTACGATGATAAAGTTGTAGAAGATTCAGTAAATGATCTGGCAGAAGAAACTTTGGAAACCATGGACAAGTATACCAATATTGCTTTATTTGGTCTGGATACCAGACAGGCAGGTTCCCTTGGAAAAGGAAACAGAAGTGATACGATCATGATCGCAAGCATTAACAATGAGACAAAAGATGTAAAAATCATCTCTGTTTATCGAGACAGTTATCTGAATCTTGCGAATGATAAATATAAAAAATGTAACGAAGCATATTCTGTAGGCGGTCCGGATCAGGCAGTTGCAATGCTCAATATGAACCTGGACTTAAATATCAGCTATTATATGTCTGTAGACTTCTTAGCTGTTTCAGAAGTTGTAGATGAAATTGGTGGTGTTGAGATTGATGTCGATGAATATGAAATCGAACATTTGAACAACTATACAGTAGAAACTTCAAAAGTAACCGGTAAGACAACTACAAAATTAAAAAATACAGGTCTTCAGCTCTTAGATGGTGTACAGGCAACTTCTTACTGCCGTATCCGTTATACAAAGGGGGATGACTTTAAACGTACAGAAAGACAGCGTGAAGTGCTGGAAGCAATCGCTGCGAAGGCAAAAACTTTAAATGTGGCACAGTTAGACAGTATTGTAAAGGCGGTATTCCCTATGTGTGCAACAAATATGACGGTTGATCAGCTTTTAAGCATTGCAGCAGATGGTTTGTCTTACAACATTACTGCAACAGAAGGCTTCCCATTTGATAAACAGACAGCAACCATTGGTACTGCATCCTGCGTTGTTCCGGTCGATATGGAAGCAAACGTTGCACAGCTTCACGAATTTTTATTCGGAGATGCGGATTATCAGCCATCAAGCACAGTTGTGAAGATCAGCGATAAGATCAAAAATGACACTGGTGTTTATGGAGAAAGCGGACAGTAAATAAAAGTGTATGAGCGAGGGAAAAATTTTTCCTCGCTCATTGTGTAACCGAGGAAATGATGGAAAATAGAGAAATTACAGTAGATGCGGTCATACCGGTATATCGTCCGGGAAAAGAATTGAAAGAACTTTTGGAAAAACTGAATGATCAGAGTGTTCCGCTCCAACACATTATTTTGATGAATACGGGAGAAGCACCATGGAAGGATGAGGTGGAGAAGCGTTATCCGCGATGCGATGTGCGTCTTTTGAAAAAAGAGGAATTTGATCATGGCGGAACCAGACATCAGGCGGCAGCAAGCTCCAATGCGGATTATCTGCTGTTCCTGACTCAGGATGCCATGCCGAAGGATCGTTTTTTGGTAGAAAAACTATTGGAAAGTTTTTCGAAAGATCCGGCAGTTAAGGCTGCCTATGGCCGGCAGCTTCCCAATGCGTCCTGCCGGGAGATTGAAAAATATACCAGAAGTTTTAACTATCCGGAAGAATCAAAGCTGAAATCGAAAGCGGATTTAGCAACATTGGGAATTAAGACTTTTTTCTGTTCCAATGTCTGTGCGATGTATGAAAGGGCTGCTTATGAGGAGCTGGGGGGATTTCCAAGACATACGATCTTCAACGAAGATATGATCTTTGCAGGAGGTCTGATTAAGCGGGGCTATAAGATTGCTTATACGGCAGAAGCACAGGTGATTCATTCGCATAATTACAATGCCAAAGAACAGTTTCACAGAAATTTTGATCTGGCAGTTTCCCAGACGGATCATCCGGAAATCTTTGCAGGAATCCGTTCGGAAAAAGAAGGAATCAGACTGGTGATCTCCACAGCCAAACATTTATGCAAAGTAGGAAAACCATGGCTCCTTTTTCCACTGGTGACAACAAGCGCAGGAAAAATATTGGGTTATAAACTTGGACAGAATTATCATAGACTTTCCGATCGGTTCATATTAAAATGTACAATGAACCCATCTTATTGGAGGAATATGAATGAAAAGAAATAAGATATTTGCAATTCTTTTTGCACTTATTCTGTGCTTTCCGGGCTGCGGAAACAGTCAGGAGAAACAGGAGAAGCAGCAGGCGTTGAAGAAGGAAGGAATGCAGTTGCAGGCAGATGGCGATTATGAGGCTGCCATTGCAAAGTATGAAGAGGCATTAAAGCTGGCAGATATGGAGGTCGGCGCAGAAGAGATTGATCTTGCCTATTATAAAGCGTCTGCCCAGTATCGAAGCGGAGATATTTCCGGTGCCATTGATACTTATTCAGCAATCCTGGCCGTGAAGAAGGACGAAGACGGATACCTGGGCAGGGGTCTTTTGTATGCGGCAGCGCAGGAAATGGATCAAGCGGAAAAGGATCTGAATAAGATCCTGGAAAAATCGGAAGATCCGCTGTTGCATGGAATTGTCTACCAGGCATTAGGAAAGACAGACCAGGCGAAGGAATGTTTCGAGTTGTCCTACAAAACGCGAAATTTTGATGCATTGTTTTATCTTGCTGAAATTTATAGAGAAGCAGGAGACAAAAATTATGCCCAGATCCTGTTGGAAAACTATATTGCTGAAGGAGATGCAGGGGCCGAAACTTATCTGCTGGTAGGAAGAGCTTATTTTGAAGAAATGGACTATCAGAATGCATTGTTTAAGTTTCAGGATGGAATAGAGTTGGGCGAGAGCGGCATTTTAAAGACGCTTTTGCAGGAAGAAATCGCCTGCTATGAAAAACTGGGAGAGTTTGAGTCGGCAAGAAATGCGGCGGAAAAATATCTGGAAACCTATCCGGAAGATACAATGATCCAAAAGGAATATGAATTTTTAAAATCAAGATAAATGACAAGGAGAGAAAATTTATGATTAACAAATTAGTAGAAAAGATTACAAAGACACATGCACCAATCGTTGTAGGACTGGATCCTATGTTAAATTATGTGCCGGAACACGTGCAGAAGGCTGCATTTGATCAGTATGGTGAAACTTTAGAAGGTGCTGCAGAGGCAATCTGGCAGTTTAACAAAGAAATCATTGACAAAACCTATGATCTGATTCCGGCTGTGAAACCACAGATCGCAATGTATGAACAGTTTGGTATTCCGGGAATGATCGCTTATGAAAAGACTGTCAGCTATGCACAGGAAAAAGA
>CAZLQJ010000003.1:0-54168 GCA_964561705.1 uncultured Lachnoclostridium sp.
AAGATACAAGAAAAACTGTTGTAACAGGTATCGAAATGTTCCGTAAACTCCTTGACGAAGCTCAGGCTGGTGATAACATCGGTGCACTTCTTCGTGGTGTTCAGAGAACAGATATCGTTCGTGGACAGGTTCTTGTAAAACCAGGCACAGTAACATGCCATACAAAATTCACAGCTCAGGTATACGTTTTAACAAAAGATGAAGGTGGTCGTCATACTCCATTCTTCAACAACTATCGTCCACAGTTCTACTTCAGAACAACAGACGTAACAGGTGTATGTAACTTACCAGAAGGTACAGAAATGTGCATGCCAGGTGATAACGTAGAAATGTCAATCGAACTGATCCATCCAATCGCTATGGAACAGGGTCTTACATTCGCTATCCGTGAAGGTGGACGTACTGTAGGTTCAGGCCGTGTTGCTACAATCATCGAATAATTTACACGTTAGCTTTGAGCAAAACGCATAAATAAGTAAAAATGAGTCACTTCATGCTTGCATGAAAGTGGCTCTTTTTGCATATTTATAGGCATTTGGCGAATGTCGTGACCGAGATGAAGCGTAAACGGAATCGAGGTGTGTTTTGTGATCCAAATCGGTGCCAAGAATAAAAATTCCAGTGAATTTTGTTATTCCAAATCCCTTTTTTTCCATGGAAAGGAAAAACAGGAAGTGGTATAATAAAAAAATGTCAGGAGAGAAAAATGGATTGGATCATTTTTCTATATGTGGATTGGAATTGTGCTGATCAGCGCAGAATGTACCGTAGGAATTTTAAGGAGAAGCCGGATGAAAGTTAGATTAAGTACTTTGTGCTACCTAGAAAAGGATCATCAATATTTAATGCTGCACAGGGTTATAAAGAAAAATGATGTCAATAAAGATAAATGGATTGGTGTTGGAGGACATTTTGAATATGGAGAAAGCCCGGAAGAATGTGTGCTGCGGGAAGTCAAGGAAGAAACCGGATATACGCTGACTTCTTACCGCTACCGTGGATTGGTAACCTTTGTATTTGCGGATATTGAGATGGAGTATATGTCTTTGTTTACTGCAGATGGTTTTGAAGGCGAGCAAATCCCGTGTGATGAAGGAATTTTAGAGTGGGTAGATATTGGAGAAATTGGAAACTTAAATCTTTGGGAAGGAGATCGGATTTTCTTTCGTCTGTTAGAGGAAAATATTCCATTTTTTTCCCTGAAATTGGTTTACGATGCAGATGGAGGCTTAGAAGCAGCAGCATTGAATGGTCAACCAATGGACCTACACAAATAATTGGGAGATAAGAAGATGGAATCTAGATATAAAAAAGGTTCAGCCATATTTCGGCTGAACCTTTTGGTGTGTTACAAGGGATTATGATTACTGGCGTGGTTCGTATGTACGAAGTGTAAAGGTTCCATCGGTATTCAAAGCCAGTGTGGTGGCCTGTGTACCTGAGAGGGTTCCGTCTGATTCGCAGGAAGAATAGATTTCGATATCCGGCGCATAAAGCCAGTTTCCTACCTGATACAGACCTTTAGACTCTCCATCCGGTGAAAGATAAGTGATAAAGCCGTCGCTATCCGGTGTCAGTGTTTGTTTACTTGTCATAACGGCATTTTCTGCTACAAAGATCCAGGTATCTTCTGAAGAATTTTTGGCAATACTGAAATTTTCCATCCATTGGTCGACTTCCTGGCTGCCAATCGTGATTTCTTCATTTGTATCAGAACCTTCGATATTGTTATTTTCGAAATATTCTTTTGCGGCCTGAGGGTCTGCTTTGGAAGAATCTAAAGGAAGTTTAAAAAGTGCATGGATACCTTCATAATCTGTATTGATACGATAAATTCCGGTAGTTTCGTCATAATGAAAGGCAGACGTTTCATTGCCAAAGGATTCTACAACGCCTATAGAAACCCCCATATCGGAAAATATTTCCAGATTATCACATTCCAATAACTGGTAGTGGATACCGTCTTGAACAAAGGCGGATGCACCGGCATTTAACGTGCCATTGTTTACTTCCATAAATGATTTGCCGTTTATTAGTACTGATACGCAAAAAGTTTCATAATCCGGGTCGGTAACAGATGGCATTGGACTGCCGTCCAAATGGCGGATTGCTACAACCGCGTATGTTTTTAAGGTATGGAGTGTCTCGGAAGTCTGCGTGTCCTGAATGGAGCCAATGAGATTTTTACCTGTGACAGTCCCTAAAAAGGTTACTTCATATCCGGCACTAGTCTGTGTTTCATTTACAGTAATGGCAGTGGAACTTTTAAATGCTGCTGCTAACTGATTATCTTCCCTTAATTTTAAATGGTCTGCAACCTGTGCAGGTGTCAGATATTGATAGGCTGCATAAACAGAAGCGGATCCCAGAAGCAGGATTCCAGCGATTGTGGCTGCCGTAACGCCTGGTTTTAAAGTTTTTTTTCATTTTTTCGAATCTGGTTTTTCCATAACCGGATCGTTATGGAGAGCAGATAACTTTTCGGATTTTGTTCAAATTGGATGGTATGGATTTTTTTCATTGCCTCTAAAAAAGTATCTTGATATAGATCATCTGCCAGTTCTTTTGCTTTTGTAAGATGGATGCAAAAAGAATAAATTTCCTTACCATAAAGAGCGATACATTGTTCCAGTTCCTGAATTGTCATTTTTGTTACTTCCCGTGTACACGAATTTTTAAGAACTTTTGTCCTACATGGATACATTGTAACAAATCTGCAGTTGGTTCAAAAAATTTTTTTATTTTTTAACGAGGAGAAAACGCTGATTACAATTATCGTAGAAATTATTCACTCTTTGTGATAAGATATTTATAAATTGTGGAGATGGAGGACATATCTGTGGAAGAAAATAAAACAATGGAAGATTATGCTGCTGAATTGGAAGCATCTTTTCGAAAGATCAATGAAGGTGATATTTTAACAGGTACAGTCATCGGGATTTCAGAAACTGAGATTACCCTGGATCTGGGCTATTATACGGATGGTATCGTACGTTTGGAGGATATTACAGAGGATCCGGCATTTTCAATCAAAAATGATATGGAAATGGGACAAACGGTTTCTGCAACTGTGGTCAGAAGAGATGATGGCGCGGGTCATATTTTATTATCCATGAAGGAAGCGTCAGCAGTGTTGGCATGGGATAAGTTAAAGGCGATGGAAGAGCGTCAGGAAAATGTGACGGTAAAGATCACAGAGATTACCAAAGGCGGTGCAGTGGCTTATCTGGAAGGAATTCGCGGATTTATTCCGGCATCGAAACTTTCTCTGGAATATGTGGATGAAGCGGAACTTGAGAATTATCTTTATCAGTCGCTGGAGGTTCGTGTGATTGGTGTCGAAGAAGAAAACAGACGATTGATCCTGTCAGCAAGAGAAATTTTAAAGGAAGCTGCAGATGCAGAACGTGCAAAAAAGATTTCGAATGTAGAAGTGGGATTGGTGACAGAAGGTGTGGTAGAATCCTTACAGAAGTATGGTGCTTTTGTAAATCTTGGAAATGGTTTATCCGGTCTGCTGCATATTTCTCAAATTTGTCAGAATCGTATCAAACATCCGGGGGTTGTGTTGAAGGAAGGTCAGACAGTTAAGGTAAAGATCATTGCCATTAAAGATGGAAAATTAAGTCTGAGCATGAAAGCGTTAGAGGATGTAGCTGCTAAAGAAATCGAGGAAGAAGTTTTCGAAATTCCGGAGGCGGAAGAAGTAACGACTTCGTTAGGTTCCCTTTTGGCAAAATTTGATTTTGAATAAGAACCCAAAAAGGGCAGGATCAGACTGATCCTGCCCCTTTTTTAAACGACAAAACGGTATCCCAGTCCCCGTACAGTTTGAATATATCCGGGGTTTCCGGGATCTTCTTCAATTTTTTGGCGCAATCGGTTGACATAGACCATAATGGCATTTTCATCAATGATTGTATCGCCCCAGACCAGTTCGTAAATCATATCCTTTGAAAAAATACGATTGACATTATCCATGAAAAGTTTCATCATGGCATTTTCCTTGGCGGATAAAAGAATTTCTGTCCCATTTTTATAGAAACGCAAGGTGCTGGTATTGTACTGGAAAGGTCCGGCGGTAAGCTGTTCCTTTGAAACAGAGTTGCTTTGGCTTCTGCGGATCAGAGCTTTGACCTTTGCACCCAGAATTACGGGGTTAAAAGGTTTGGTAATATAGTCATCTGCGCCGATATCCAGACCATAGAGCATGTCATAATCCTCCACCCTTCCGCTGACAACAATAATGGGGATATTGACCTTTTTGCTGCGGAGTTCTTCAATAACCTGAAATCCGTCCATACCATGCATATTGATATCTAAAAGAATCAGATCATAGTTTTTTTGAGAAACAAGATCTAGTGCACTTCGGCCGTTGGATGCAGTGTCTGCTTCAATGCCATTGCTTTTGATTACTTTATAAAGCATAGTCAAAACAGCTTCGTCATCATCGACAATCAATACGCGATCAGCCATAAACAGGTCCCCCTTTACAGAATTTTCTGAATCATTTATGCTAGTATAAACAAAATCAGAGGAATTGACAAGGGGGAGCTTTTTGAAACAGTTTTTGAGGCAAAAGAAAAAATTTTCTTATATGATTCTGGGCGCCGTAGCAGTCATTTGCATGGGATTTGTGATGTTTTCCACAGTGTTTGAACAATATGACAGGATTGCAGGAAAAAATGTGGATGTACGGTTGCAGCGGATGGCAGAATCTGTGGATAATCGATTAAAGGATGGCCAGGCAGAGATAGATTTAAAAGTAATTTATGAAAATGCATCAGAGGTGCTCATGCAGGATGAAGAAAATCGGCTGCTTCTTCTGGATACAGTGCAGGAAGCTTTTATCTATCAGAAAAATGGAGAGATACACATTGAGTCGACACATGCTATAAAGAAAGATCATTGTGAATATGAGACCTTTTGTTTTATGAAAAAACAGCAGGAAACGGGGCAGAAGGGGACTTCTTTTTGCCGGGCGGTTTCTCATAGTACAGGAGAAGCTTATAAGGCAAGGATTGCGGTTTTTCCGGCTGTGGCAGAAACCAATGGAAGGTTTACTGTGGGCGTTTCCATTAATTATGACCGGGAATGGATGCCCTTAAGGGTCACAGCTATGGGGATGGCAGGCGCCGGTCTTATGATCATTGTAGGGGTAGTTTTCCTTTTGGTGATCCTTTTTCAGATGATAAAGATCAATCGGAAAGATCTTCAGGAAATCAGGTTGCTGCAGGAAAAGAATGCAGCTATGGAAGAAGTAAATAAGAAGATGGAAAATCTGGCTCATCATCAGAGATTGGAACTGATGGGAATGCTGACATCAGGAATCGCACATGAATTTAACAACATGCTGACACCGATCATGGGATACAGTATGATGATTCTGGAAAAGCTTCCTCAGGATGATATGGAATTATATGATGAGATATTGGAAATTTATCAGATGTCAGCAAAGGCAAAGACGGTGATTTCCAGGCTGTCGGATCTGTCAAGGAAGAATACCGGAAATGTATTTCAGAAGATTTCTATGGATGAACTGGTACGCCGGATGATTTCTACAGCAAAGTCAGCCAGGCCGGAACGGGTGGATGTGCAATTGGAATTAAAATGTCCGGAAGTAGGGATTCTTGGGAATGAGACCCAACTGTCCCAGTTATTATTAAATTTAATCTTAAACAGTTACCATGCATTGGAAAATACGGGGGGAACCCTGGAAATCCTGACAGAATGTGATGAAAATGTACTTACCCTGACCGTCCGTGATAACGGATGCGGAATTTCCCGGGAAGATCTGTCACATATTTTTGAACCGTTCTTTACTACAAAGGAAGCGGGAAAAGGAACGGGGCTGGGAATGGCGATTGTTGCCCAGGTGGTGGAAGATCACCAGGGATCCATTGCTGTGGAAAGCGAGGAAAATGAGGGAACAACAGTTTCCGTAAAATTTCCAATCAAACCTTAACAGTTATTAAGAAAAAAGTTATCTTGTATTAAGGTGACAATGTTAAAATTTTAACGTTTTTAAGACAAGGAGGGATCAATGTGAAAAAAAATGAAATGAGATTGACCTTTGGAAAAGGCGATCTTTTGGCCATAGGCTTGGTAGCAGTGATCGCTATCCTTGTAGGCGTTGTTTTCTGGAACAATGTTGGCTCTTCGGAGGGGACGAAGGCAGCCGTTTATCAGGATGGTATGCTGTTGAAAACCCTTTCTTTAGAGAAGGATGGAGCGTATGTGGTGGAGAGCCCTTACAGAAATACGATTACTGTAAAGGATGGGAAAGCTGCCATTACAGCATCTGATTGTCCGGGAAATGATTGTGTACACAGTGGATGGATCCATGAGGCAGGACGAAGTATTGTCTGTCTCCCAAATCGTGTGGAGATCCGAATAGAAGGAACATCGGAAGTAGATTTTGTAGTGAGGTAGAAAATGCGTAGGAGTCAAACAAGTCAATTAACCATGTGTGCGCTTTTGGTAGCCATGGCATTGGTTGTATCTTATATGGAACGTTTTATCCCCCTGCAGCTTTTGATACCGCTTCCGGGGATTAAGCTGGGACTTGCAAACATTGTGACCGTTATGGCTTTGTATTTCTATGGGGAAAGACAGGCATTTCTGATCCTGATCCTAAGATGTATTTTAGGATCGGTATTTGGCGGCGGAATTACCGGACTGGCTTTTTCGCTGACAGGAGGGCTGCTTGCCATGACTGTGATGAGTGTTTCGAGACGTATTCCTCTATTTTCCGTTTATGGGGTCAGCGTCCTTGGGGCAGCGGCACACAATATAGGTCAGATCTGCATAGCGATGTTTTTTATGGGTTCTGTGTACGTGGCAGGTTATCTGCCGTATTTATTAGGAGTATCTGTTTTTACCGGACTGGCAACCGGTACTGCCTGTGCTGGTGTATTTCGAGCGCTGAAGGCAAGCGGACAGATGCAGGAGCCAGTAGAAATGCCGATAAAGGAGAATAGAAAATGAAAAAAATAGTTGCAATGTTACTTACATTGACGGCAGCAGCCGGACTCTTTGCCGGATGCAGCGGAGTCCCTGTGGCGATGGAAATCCCTGTGGAGGATACAAAAAAAGAAGAAGTTGCCGCAGACAGTGATTCATTGAAAACAGGTTTATTTGTATCTGCAAGTCAGACGGTTGAAAATGCAGCGGGAGATGGTGAAGGGAATGCTGTAACGGATATTTCTATCATTGCAGTGACCGTTGACGGAAGTGGTGTCATTGAATCTTGTGTGATTGATGCAATCCAGGGGAAGATTTCTGTGGATGCGAATGGCCAGGTGACAGCGGGTACAGAGGAAATCTTCAGTAAAAATGAATTGGGTGAAGCTTATGGTATGAAGCAGTTTTCCCCGATTGGAAAAGAATGGAATGAACAGGCAGCAGCCATTGCAGAATATGCAGAAGGAAAAACGATTGAGGAATTAAAAAATGGTGCCATAGATGAAACCGGCGCAGTGAAGGATGCAGATCTGGCATCTTCTGCAACCATTTATCTGGGTGGTTTTATCAGTGGGATTGAGGAAGCGGTAAATCAGGCCCGGTATCTTGGGGCAAAGAAGGGAGACAGACTGGTATTGACAGCCATTTCTAATGGTGCATCCAGCAGTTCTGCCACAGAAGAAACACAGGGAAATGCTTCCGTTACTTCGAATATGACCGCATTAACCATGAAAGAAGAGGTAATTACAAGCTGTATCATTGATGCAGTACAGTCCACAGCTGCATTCGGATCTGACGGTATTTTTGCAGAAGATGTGGAAAGCGTAGTTTTATCTAAAAATCAATTGGGCGAATCCTATGGATTGAAACAGTTTTCCCCGATTGGAAAAGAATGGAATGAACAGGCTGCAGGATTTAGCAGTTATATTACAGGAAAGACATTGGAGGAGGTCAAAGGGATTGCACTGACAGAGACCACAGCACCGGCTGAGGCGGATCTGGCTTCTTCCGTAACCATTGCGGTAGGTGACTTTATGGCATTGATCGAAAAAGCCACAAACTAAGAAAGAAGGATCAGGATGATACGAAAAATCATATCATTGCTTTTGGCGGTGGTATTTATGACAGGTTGTGCAGCGTCGGAACAGACCGTAGGAAAAAAACGATATCAGACCACCTTTTTAACATTGTTTGATACGGTGACGACCATTGTAGGATATGCAGATACAGAAGAAGAATTTGAAAAGATTACAGGGCAGATCCATGAAGAACTGGAGGTCTATCATCAGTTCTTTGATATCTACAATGATTATGAGGGGGTCCATAATATAAAGACCATCAATGACCAGGCCGGGATTGCACCGGTGAAAGTCAATGCAAGGATCATTGATTTTTTAAAAGATTGTAAGGAATATTATGAATTGACCAACGGAAGAGTCAATATTGCCATGGGCAGTGTTCTGCGGCTGTGGCATGAAGAAAGAGAAAACGGGATCCACGATCCGGAACATGCAAAGCTCCCAAAAGAAGAGGCATTACAGGAAGCAGCAAAGCATTGCAACATGGATACCGTGGTCATTGATGAGAAAGCAGGTACGGTTTATCTGGAAGATCCGGAACAAAGTCTGGATGTGGGAGCTGTTGCAAAGGGCTGGTCAACAGAGCAGGTATGCAAAAATGCACCTTCCGGACTTTTGGTCAGTGTAGGTGGAAATGTACGTGCTACAGGTCCGAAACCAGGGAAAAACAGCCCGTGGACCGTAGGAATTCAGGCACCGGATGGTGATGCGGAGGATTATCTGCATACAATCTATGTGGATCATGAAAGCGTTGTGACCAGCGGTGATTATCAAAGATATTATATGGTGGACGGAAAAACGTATCATCATATCATTGATCCGGATACGTTATATCCGGCTGCAAAATGGAGAGCGGTCAGTATTGTCTGTGAAGATTCCGGTCTTGCAGATGCACTCTCTACCGCACTTTTTATGCTCCCGATGGAAGAAGGGCAAAAACTGCTGGATCAATGCGATGCATGCGCGATCTGGGTTGGCTCTGAGGGAGAAATCTATTACAGTACAGGATTTAAAGCGTTGATTAAAACTTGATATGAATGAGGTGAAAAAATGAAAAGCTTATTTTTTGGAGGAATACATCCGGCAGACCGTAAGGAATTATCAGCATCCGCACCGCTGAAGTCTGCCAATGCACCAAAGCAGGTCGTGATTCCAATGTCACAGCACATTGGGAATCATTGTACGGTACAGGTAGCGGTAGGAGATCAGGTGAAGAAGGGGCAGAAGATTGGTGACGGAGAAGGTTTATGTGTTCCGGTCCATGCATCTGTTTCGGGAAAGGTGACGGCGATTGAGCCAAGACGGCATCCAAATGGAAGAGAAGTCCTCGCTGTTGTGATCGAAAATGATTTTCAGGATACAACTGACACATCTATGACTGCCCATGAGGATTATGCCGGATTAAGTGATGATGAAATCATCGCAATCATTCGTGAGGCTGGGATTGTAGGTATGGGTGGTGCCACCTTTGCAACCAATATTAAGACTGCATCCAGCATGGAAAAGGTAGATACATTGATTGCTAATGCCTGTGAATGTGAGCCTTATATTACATCCGATGATATGCTGCTTCGTACTTATCCACAGCAGGTTTTGGAAGGAATGAGAATTATTTGTCAGATTCTGAATCCCAAAAGAGTTGTGCTTGCAGTTGAAGCAAATAAAAAAGAAGCCATTGAGGTGTTAAAAAAAGAGTTACAGAATGATCAACAGATTGAACTTTGCGTACTTCCGACACGTTATCCGCAGGGAGCGGAAAAACAGCTGGTACAGACTGTGACAGGAAAGGAAATCGCACCAGGACAGCTTCCGGCATCCGTGGGAGCAGCCGTATTTAATGTGGCAACCTTTGCGTTTACCTATCGGGCTGTCTGCTTAGGTCAGCCTGTAACAGAGCGTATTGTGACCGTCAGCGGAGAAGCGGTAAAAAATCCGGGCAACTTTACCACCAGAATCGGAACAAGTTTTGAGGAACTGGTAGAAAACGCTGGAGGATTGAAAGAAGAGACATGGAAGGTAATCGCTGGAGGACCGATGATGGGATTTGGGCAGGAAGATCTGTCTGCTTGCACGATTAAGGGAACCAGTTCGATCCTCTGTTTGACACAGGAACAAAATGGAGAAGCAAAGGAAGCTCCGGTTTGTATTCGCTGTGGGGCATGTTTAGATGCCTGCCCGATGAAACTTCAGCCGCTTTATCTTTATGCATATGAAAAGAAGCAGGATCTTGAAGCATTGAACCGGCTTCATCTTATGGATTGTATCGAATGTGGCTGTTGTGCCTATCTTTGTCCGGGCAAGCTGCCGCTGGTAGAACGTTTTAGAAATGGGAAAAAACTCTTAAAGGAGGGCGCAAAATAATGAAATTTGAAGTTACTTCTTCGCCGCATATCCGGGGAAAAAGAAATACCGGAAATGTAATGCGAGATGTGATCCTTGCATTACTTCCGGCACTATTGGTCGGGATCTTAAAATTTGGTCTGAATGCACTTTTGATGATGCTTGTGAGTGTAGGAGCTGCAGTTGCTGCAGAATGGATTTTCGGCAGAATCGTATATCATAGAAATACAGTTAAGGATCTTTCAGCGGTTGTTACCGGAATGTTGTTGGCGATGACGCTGCCTTCCACAGTTCCATATTGGCTGGCTGCCTTGGGCAGTGTGTTTGCCGTGGTGGTTGTAAAAGGGCTTTGCGGCGGTCTTGGAAAAAATATATTTAATCCAGCCTTGGGCGCAAGAGCTTTTCTGGTACTGTTCTGGCCGGTATACATGGTTCGTTATATGGCAGCAGGAGGTGCAGATGCACTTACAGGTGCTACCTGGGGAACCGCAGATCTGACAGCCAGTGCAACACCGTTGCATCATATGCAGATGCCGGCATTACCGGAGGAAAGCCTTCTGGATATGTTTTTGGGAAATATCAGCGGAAGTATGGGAGAAGTATGTACTCTGGCACTTTTGATCGGAGGTATTTACCTGATTGTCAGGAGAGTCATTTCTGTCAGAATCCCGGCGTCATATCTTGGTACGGTAGCAGTTCTTTCTTTCATCTTTTCTAAAGGTGACAATGCCTTTTTGTGGATGATGTATAGTCTTTTAGGAGGCGGTGTCATGTTGGGTGCATTTTTTATGGCAACTGATTATGCAACTTCTCCGGTGACACCGAAAGGACAGATCCTTTATGGTGCAGGATGCGGGATTCTTACCGTCATCTTCCGTTATTTTGGATTATTTCCGGAAGGTGTTACTTATGCGATCCTGTTGATGAACGGATGTGCATGGGCGATTGACCGTTATACGGCACCGCGCAGATTTGGAACGAAGAAAGGAGAAGCTGTATGAAAATAAGATCGATCATTTTATCAATGGTTGTGACTGCGTTGATGGCACTGCTTCTTTTGGGATCACGTATGGGATTTGAGACGATTGCAGGTGTGAATGCAGAAAGGGAATTAAATGAAATGCTTGCGGCAGTGCTGCCGGGAAGCACCTCCTTTGAATGGGAAGACTGCGAGGGAGAGGATCCGGCGATCCATGCGGTTTACAAAGGGGAGACCGGTTACGTTGTAGAAGCCTCTGCTGATGGTTATGCCGGTGAGATTAGAATACTGGTAGGTGTCAGTAAGGAAGGAATGGTGATGGGACTCGTGGTTCGTGAATTGTCGGAAACCTATGGTCTTGGTGCCAATGCCTTGACAGATACGGCATTTTTATCCCAATTTTTAGGGACTTCCGGAGATGCGGAAGTAGGAAATCAGGTAGACGCCATGACAGGTGCTACGGTTTCTTCAAAAGCAATCACAAGAGCAGTCAATGCTGCGGTTTCTTATGTAACGGGAGCTGATACGGCTTCTTCTGCAACAGAATGGGGAGGTTGATCAAATGAAAAAAGATACCATGATTTTAAATATGTTTCTTGCAGTGGTTTTAGGTTTCGGGCTTCTGATCGGACTTCTTTGGAGTGTCTTTTGTCCTAATGTGGTACTGAATGATTTGGATCTTCCGGCGATGGCAGCATTGATCCTGATTGCCTTACTTTTGGAGTACTTTGTGACAGGTACCCCCAAACGTGCCTGGATCATACAGATCCTGCTTGCGGCTGTTACCTTTGCATTACTTCCGTGGGCTGCAGGACTGGAAAGTGCAGGGATTGGGCTTACCGTTTGTGGTACGGCAGTATTTGCAGTGCTTACCTGGATGTTTGACTTCGCAGCAGAACGCATGGAGTTGACATTGGATAGAAAAAGTGTTATGGTTCCTACAGCATTTGTGATGTATCTGGCATGCCAGTGCTTTATGGGCATGTTCCTGTAGGGGAGTTGCATCCGTTTTACATTGGAGGAAGAAAAATGTGGAGTTTTCGGTTTCTGTTTAACAGTATTTTATTAGGCGTAGGATTGGCGATGGATGCATTCTCTGTTTCTCTGGCAAATGGTCTTCATGAACCAAAGATGCAGAAAAAAAGAATGTGCGGTATTGCCGGTGTTTATGGCTTTTTTCAGGCATTGATGCCGATGATTGGTTGGATCTGTGTGCATACGGTAGTTCAGTATTTTCAGATGTTTGAGAAATTCATTCCATGGATTGCATTGTTTTTGCTGCTGTATATCGGCGGAAGCATGCTTTTGGAAGGTATTCGGGGCGAAGAGGAAGAGGAAAGCTGCGGTGTTGGGATGAAGGCTCTGTTTATTCAGGGAATCGCAACCTCGATCGATGCTCTTTCTGTTGGATTTACCATTGCAGAGTACAATGTAGTTATGGCCCTTGTCTGTTCTCTGATCATTGCCGCAGTGACGTTTGTAATCTGTATGGCAGGACTTCACATTGGAAAGAAGGTTGGAACCAAGCTGTCCAATAAAGCAGCCATTCTTGGCGGTGTGATCTTGATTTTTATCGGAATCGAGATCTTTGTAACAGGAGTTTTCTAATTTAATGATGATATGAAAAACAGTTCTTTCGGGAACTGTTTTTTTATTGAAAATATGGATGAAAACAACAAAATTATGATTGTTTTTTTGAAAAATTTATGCAATGATGATAAAAAAGGATTTGGATGATATTTTAGGAGGAAGACTCATGAAATTTAGAAAAATAATGTTATCGCTTATGACAGCTGTAATGTTTGTTGGATTGTTTGGAACAGCAGCTGTTGCAGAGGAACAAAAAAGTAGTGCAGGGAACTGTTTTGAAGTAGGGGACTATCAGGAGATTTCTGTGCAGGGAACTGTTGCAGAAAATGACAAAGCGCCGGATTTTACTTCCTTTGGAGGAAATTTTGAAGGCGGGGATTATTTGAAATATACAGGAATTGATTTTGAAACGGGAGCGTATCAGCAGATTTTGTTATCTGCATCCGCACGACGTGGACAGGCAGGAAAGCAGATTGAACTACATGTTGATTCACCAAAGGGGACAAAAATCGGTCAGATATCTTTAACAGAAGTTGAGACCGATCAGCAGTTTCGGGATTGCTATGCTCCAATTTCATCGGTGACTGGGGTTCATGATTTATATTTGGTTTTTTTACAGGATACAGAAGTGAATTTGGATTTCTTTACATTTTCCTCTTATGATGGAGAAAAGGATACAGCGGAAGAAAAGGATGCCCGTATGCAATGGTGGAGAGATGCCCGTTATGGACAGTTTATCCATTTTGGCGCCTATGCGCAGCTGGGCGGGGTATATAATGGACGTACCACAACTTATGCGGAATGGATCATGAGTGATCTGGGAATTTCAAAGCAGGATTATGAAAATGCTGCTGCAAGTCCTTTTAATCCTATAGATTTTGATGCAGAAGAAATTGTGCAGCTCGCCAAAGACGCCGGTCAAAAATATATCATTTTTACTTCCCGTCATCATGAGGGATTAAGTATGTATGATACAAAAATCCGTGGATTTAAAGATTATTCGTTGTTTTCATTCTGTAATCATGGAGCATATACCGGAAAAGACCCGGTAGCAGAGCTTTCCAAAGCCTGTGAGAAGGAAGGAATCGAATTCGGTGTATATTATACCATTATGGAATGGCATGATTCCGCTCAGACAGGTCTGGGTTATCAGCCGACGATCAGTGATAAAGAAGAGTATAAGACCCGTATGAAAGCGCAGTTAAGGGAACTGATTGAAGATTACCATGTAAAGGTGCTGTTCTTTGATGGGGAATGGACAAACTGGTGGACCAAGGCAGACGGAGAAGAACTCTATCGCTATTTGAGAACGCTGGACCCGGAGGTGATCGTTAATAACCGTGTTGGGAAAAGAGCACAGGAAGATGGAGATTATGGAACACCGGAGCAGGAAATTCCATCCACCGGTTTGGATTATGATTGGGAAAGCTGTATGACACTGAATGGTTCCTGGGGATATCATAAAAATGATAACAACTGGAAAGATGCCAATACAGTCATTGATAACCTGATTCTTTGTGCATCCAAGGGTGGAAATTATCTTTTAAATATCGGACCGGATGCTGCAGGCAATGTTCCGGAAAAAAGTGTAGAGATATTGACAGAGGCAGGAAAATGGATCAGGAAATATGGGGACAGTATCTATGGAACCAGAGCTTCCTGTTATGAAAATCTGCCGAGTGGCGTTTATGCGACGACAAAAGAAGGAAAGGTTTATCTTCATATGACCAATGGCGTGAAAGGTTCACAGCTTATGATTCCGGGTCTGAAAAATGAGATTTTGGATATTTCTGTGATGGGATCAGAGCAGAGTCTTTCTTATGAAGTGATCCGGGGAAATCTTTCCATAGATCTTTCAGAGATAGAAGAGGAAGATTATGATACAGTCATCGAGATCAGTTTGGAAGGGCTTCCGAAGGTCAATGAATCCGGGACGGAAGAAAATTTGGCACTGAAAGCGGATAAGGTTAGTGGAACAAATCAGTACGGAACAAATTTTGCACCACAAAAAGCAATTGATCATGATGATAGTACAAGATGGGCCACAAAGGATCATACTTCCAGTGCAGATCTTGTTTTGGAATATCAGGATCCGGTGACGGTCAATGGAGTAAGAATTTTAAATTATAATAAACCAAATACGAAGAATTGGGTCAAGGACTACAGCATTGATTACTGGGATGGAAACCAGTGGGTTTGTGCATTTCAGGATACAGAAATGGGAGATGAAGAAAATCTGGAATTTGAAGCAGTAACTTCGCAGCGTTTCCGTTTGCATATGACCAATGCCAGCAATCCGTCCATTTACGAATTTCAGCTGTTTTACCGTGAAGAAACGAAAATTGAAATCACAAAGCCGGAAATTCTGCCGGCACAAACTTCTCGTCCGGAAGGACTTCCGATTTGTACATCAAAGACGGAGTTTGCAGGAATCTACAGCGGTGGATCCAAGGTTTATGTCCAGGTAAAGGGAAATAATTATTCTTCAAAAGTATATCCGGCACAGGCATCGGATGGCATGTTTCGGGTGACTTTGGAGGAACTTCAATTATCTGGAAAGTATGATGTGAAAGTAACCTTGAAAGATGATGACGATTCAGTGTTGGCTGTGGATGTGATCAGTGTATATTTCAGAGAACAGGAAAATCTGGCACTTGGAAAAAAAGTAACAGTATCTTCCTGTTATGAAGAACTGGAAGGGTATGATGGAGCCGCAGCAACGGATGGATATATTGGTACCAGATGGTCACCGGCAGATACCGATCCGGCGCCGTGGATGATCGTAGATCTTGGGGAAGAGACTGTATTCGATCAGTTGATCCTCAATGAACTTTATGATACATGGAACACTCCGAATGATTATCGATGCAGAAAATTTTCAATAGAGGCATTTTATGGAGAAGCATGGCATAAAATATATGAGGACACTTTGATTGGAGAAGAAAAGGTAATCCAATTGGAACATGCGGTATCAGCGTCCGGATTAAGGCTTCAGATTTTAGAAAGTCGTGAACTTGCAAATGGAAGCATGCCGCCGGCGAATATTGTAGAATTTGAGATTTATAAAACAGAAAAAGCGACTTTGCCGGACAAAGAACCGTCAGAGGATCAGAACCCGGAAACAGAGAAGGTGACAGCAGTTTTTCCAGACATTCCGGAGGGTGTTTGGTATGTTTCTTATGCTCAATATGTCTATGACCATGGGATTATGACAGGAATTGATGGGCGATTTGTCCCGGAGGGAAAAGTAACCAGAGCAATGGTGGTAGAAACCTTGTATAAGCTGGAAGGAAAACCATATGAAGGACGGACAGATGTTGATTTTCAAAAATATGACAGTCTAGATGATGTGAAACGTTCAGACTGGTGGGCAAATTCCGTGGCATGGGCATTGAATGAGGGAATAGCAACCGGTGATACATTCAAAAATACCTTTCATCCGACGGACAATGTAACGAGAGAACAGCTGGCAGCCTTTTTGTACAGATATACGATTTTTCAGGGCGGTTCCGTAGAGGAAAGCAGTGATTTTAGAGATCTTGCAAATGCGGACATGGTCAGTGTATGGGCACTGAAGGAAATGAAATGGGCAGTTGGAAAGGGGTTGATCAGCGGACTTGCACAGGTGGGCGCAGGCAATGTGATCACGGGCTATGATCTGGCACCGCAGGGCAGCGCGACAAGAGCCCAGATGGCAGCAATCCTGCAGCGTTATTGCGAAGTGGGAGATGTGAGAAGGTAGGTGCATGAGATGTAAAAGATTTTGGGGAAAGGGAGATGTAATATGGGTAATTTAAAAAAAATTACAAAGAGATGGCTGATTGCTTTAATAATCATGGTATTAGCCGGTGGCTGTCTATGGACGGATCCGCTGACAGTCCGGGCGCAGGAAAATGGAAGTAAAAAAACGAAGGTTGCCTGTGTGGGGGACAGTCTGACAGAGGGATATCAGTCTTCGAATGGATTAAAAAGTTCTACAGCCTATCCGGCAGTATTGCAAAATCTGCTGGGAGAAGATTATGAAGTGGGAAATTTTGGAAAGACAAGCTATACATTGATGAAAAACACAAACAAATCCTATTGGAATTCTGCAGAATATGCCAATAGTAAGGTCTATGATGCGGATGTGGTGATCATCATGCTTGGAACCAACGATTCGAAGGCTGTTTACTGGAATGAGGCGAAATTTAAGGAAGATGCCATTGCACTGGTGGAAAGTTATGAAAATCTGGAAAATTCGCCGCAGGTCATTTTTGCCGTATCTCCGCAATGTTATGTGACGACAGGTACAGACATTACCAAGGCATCTGTAGATCGTCTTTGTCAGGTGCAAAGAGCGTTGATTGAAGAACAGCAGTGGGAAAGTCTGGATATGTATGAATTAACTGCAGACCGGGAAGATTTCTATCATAAAGACCGTGTACATTTTACAGATGAGGGTTATGCTTATATTGCACAATGTGTATATGAAAAGATTACCGGAGAAAAGGTACACTCAGAAGGATTTGTAAAGATTCCGCACACGCAGACTGGTGGAACAGACAATTATTTTACATTTGCGGCAGGAAAATGGACCAAGGGGGATGAAGTGGGATATACGCATACCTGGTCAAATGTTCTGGACAGCAATGATCCGCGAAGTACCTGGTATGAGGTGCATTTCAGCGGTAACAAAATTGATATCTATTCCGGAAAAAACTATATGATGGGAAAGGTGGAATATTTTGTAGATGGAAGATCCTACGGCATATTTGATCTTTATAATGCCAAAAATATCAATTCGACACTGATCACGACGATTTCGGATCTGGAGGAAGGTGCACATATTTTCCGTGCGGAGGCGACTGGAGAAAGAAACAGCTCCGGGCGCGGAAATATGGCCATTGATGCGGCAGAAGTAATCGTTTATTCAGAGAATCTGAGGATAGAAACACCTGGGGCAGACATTTACAGAATGTTCCGAAATGAAACAGATCCGGGCAATAATTCCTGGGTGTTTACAGGCGGAGAGGCTGTGCAGGGAACTTTTGCACAACTTGGCGGAGCCAGAAATTATATAGGTCATTTTGAAGAATATGCCCGCAGTCAAAAAAGTGCCGGGGACGACCTAACGCGTCAGAGATATACGATCAATACGGCAAAGGCCGGGCAGCAGCTTTCTCAGATTATAGAAAACTGGGAGCAAAAAGTAAGCAAATTTGATCCAAGAGCTGTTGCTTATATGGTAGGAGTTGAGGATTATAAACAGGGCATGCCGCATGTGGAAGAATTTAAAAGAAGTTTGGAACAATTTATTGAGAATGCTTTGCAGGAAAAGAAAAATCAAGGAAGTTTTGCGGTAATCCAGAAACCGTTTGCTGTTTGGGATGATGAAGAAAATGCGCTGATTGAGTTATATTGTGCAGCGGTGGACGAAGTGGTAGGAAGTTATCAGGAAACACCGGAAAAGTACAAAAATATTGTAGTGATCGATCATTATTCCCAAACGAAGAATTTTGTAGATTTTAAGCAAAAAGATTTAAACGAAGACGGAAGTCTGAATGAATTGGGGCATGTGGAAATCGGCAGACAGTTTGTGGCAGCAGTGATGGGCATGACAGATGCTTATCCATGTACGCAGGGAATCAGCATGGGAAAGAAGACGGAGGAGGCACCCCGTGATTATCTGGATCTGATGCCGGAAGTCCTCTCTGGAAAAGATTCATTAAAGGTTACAATCCGGGGCACAGAGGAAACCTCCTGGAAGTATGAAGTTGTGATTGGAAAAATGCAGATATCCGGGAAGGCTGAAGGTCCTGTCTTTGAAATCAAAAATCTTCCGGAAAATGAAGATTATGTATTGAAGATCCGGACGGAGGATGGAAAAAGCCAGCTAGTTACAATGAAAGGTGTTATAAAAGACGGAAATACAGGCGTGAAGGATCAGCAGGTATTAAATGCTAATCAGCAAAGGCTTGCAAAATTAATGGAAACAAAGGATTCCTTAACATGGCTATTCATGGGGGATTCTATCACGCATGGTCTGGTTTATACCTACGGATACGGCGCATCGGCACAGATGTTTGAAAAGTTTTTAAAAGATGATCTGGGAAGAACGGATGATGTTGTCATTAATACAGCAGTATCCGGTGCACATACGGTAAGTACCTTAAACAACATAGAGCAACGGATGAAAAAATATGTACCGGATGTGGTAGCGATTATGCTTGGAACCAATGATCCTTATCCGGATCCGAAAAATATTGATCCGGCATTACCGATGACCGCTGATGCGTATGAGGCCAATATGAAGAATCTCATTGCACAGATAAAGGCGGTAAATCCGAATGCAGTGATTTTGTTGAGAAGTCCTACACCAATGACTTCGGATGATGGACGAAAGGCGGGAGTGCTTCTGAATATTGAGCGAATGAAGAAGATTGCTGAAGAGGATGAGCATCTGATCTATGTGGATCAGTATACAGAAATGTATGATATGCTGGCAGAATATTCCTGGTTGGGCAATGCACAGCAGAATTTTTTAGGAAACTGGCTGCATCCGGGAGTAAACGGGCAGTTGATGATGACAAGACAATTGATCAAGGCGTGTGGTCTTTGGTCGGAAGATTGTGCCATTACAAATTTGTATTATCAGGGGGCTGTTTCCAAGACTTCATCTTCTGTGGTACCGGAGTTGATCATAGATTCTCAGAGTATTGGCACAGACAGAAAACAGTTGGCTGATTTAACAGGATTTCAAATCGGAAAGGTAACTTTAAAGGCAGCAAATGAGATGCAGATGTACACCATTGAGGCGGAAACAGGAGATGCACAGATCCTGTTAAGCGGTCTGCCAGGAGGAACTTATGAAGTGAAAGTTTCGGCCATGCTTACCGATGAAGCAAAAGAAGTGGAATTTGCGAAACAGACAGTTACAATTGAAGGAGTACAGAAACCGGAGGAACCAGAGACACCGATCGTGCCAATTGAGCCGGAACAACCGGAAGCAGGCGCTGTAACAGAAAAATTTACAGATATTGAAGTTGGGAAATGGTATGTAGATGCGGTTCAGTATGTATACGAGAATCAACTGATGAATGGTTACGACGGAAAGTTCACTCCGGACGCATCCATGACAAGAGCAATGCTGGTAACAACTCTTTACCGAATGGCGGGAGAGCCGGAAGTGACAGATGATCAATCTTATCTTCAGTTTTCAGATATGAAGAAGGGGGATTGGTATCAGGAGGCTGTCGCTTGGGCATTAAATGAAAATATTGCAACCGGAGATCCTGTTGCAAATAAATTTCATCCAAATGAAAGGGTAACAAGAGAACAGCTGGCAGCCTTTTTATACAGATATACGATTTATCAAGGCGGTTCTGTGGACGAAAGCAGTGATTTTGGGAATTTTGCAAATGCAGATATGGTCAGTGTATGGGCACTGAAGGAAATGAAGTGGGCAGTTGGAAAAGGATTGATCAGCGGACTTGCACAGGTGGGTGCAGACAATGTGATCACGGGCTATGATCTGGCTCCGAAGGGCAGTGCGACAAGGGCTCAGATGGCAATGATCCTGCAGCGTTATTGTAGGAATTCATAGGGAAAAATTAAATAGTGAGCTGAGAGTCCAGCGGCATGATTATCTCAATCATCTGCAGGTCGTCTATGGACTGATGGAGCTGGAAGTGTATGAAGAATTGAAAAAATATCTTGCACCGGTTTATAAATCCATGAGAAAGACAGGAAAGGCCTTAAAAACTTCAAAACCTGCCATTAATGCATTGTTAAAAGCAAAGATGGACGAGGCAGAAGGTAAATACATAAAAAAAGGAACCAAAATACAAATAGACTGTATTCACGAGAATACGATCATGATCAAAGAAATCTAAAAATGGAGGGCAGTTATGATAGGCAGAATTATTATTTTAGGGATTATTTTATTACTGATTGTTTTATTCTTTTCCTTTGTTCCGGTGGGATTGTGGATTTCTGCAATTGCTTCCGGTGTTCGGGTAGGTATCTTTGATCTGGTTGGGATGAGACTTCGACGGGTAGCACCGGCAAGGATCGTTCTTCCGATGATCAAGGCAACGAAGGCCGGATTAAGTATTAAGTTAAACCAGCTGGAAGCCCATTATCTGGCAGGCGGCGATGTCAACAGTGTAGTAAATGCATTGATCGCTGCGGAACGTGCACAGATTGCATTAAGTTTTGAACAGGCATCCGCCATTGACCTGGCAGGTCGTGATGTATTTGAAGCAGTGAAAATGAGTGTTACGCCGAAAGTTATCGAGACACCACTGATCTCCGCAGTGGCGAAGGATGGGATTGAACTTCTGGTAAAAGCCAGGGTTACGGTAAGAACCAATATCAGCCGCCTAATCGGTGGAGCAGGAGAAGCGACCGTTCTTGCAAGAATCGGAGAAGGGATTGTAACGACAGTAGGTTCATCGAAAGCACATGGCGCAGTACTGGAAAATCCGGATGAGATTTCTCAGATGGTATTAACCAAGGGACTAGATTCCGGTACAGCTTACGAGATTATTTCAATCGACATTGCAGATATTGATATCGGAAGAAACGTGGGAGCAGATCTGCAGAGCCAGCAGGCGGAAGCGGACAATAAGATTGCACAGGCAAAAGCGGAAGAACGCCGTGCAATGGCCATTGCTTTAGAACAGGAAATGAGAGCAGCAGTCGTGGAAGCAGAGGCAGATATTCCAAGGGCCATGGCAGAGGCACTTCGTAGCGGAAATCTTGGTGTGATGGATTATTATAACCTGAAGAATCTCCAGGCAGATACAAAGATGAAAAAAGAGATTGGTGAAGGAATCACCAACTATACAAAAGAAAAAAAGTAGGCAAATGACATGATAAAGGTATGCATCATCGAGGATGAACCGGAAATTCGAAAACTTCTCCGCAGGATTGTAGAAAAACAAGATGGATTTACAGTTGTTTCAGAAACCGGAGATTTTACATCTGCAGTGACAGATTTTACAAAATATCGTCCGGATGTAGCTTTTGTGGATATTGATCTTGCCGGGGAAAGCGGTCTGGAGTGTGCCAGGGTCTTAACAGAGCTAAATCCCAAATTAAAGGTGATCTTTGCGACAGCTCACAGTGAATATATGGCAAATGCTTTTGAGATTTATGCGTTTGATTATCTTGTAAAACCTTTTGATGTAGAGAGGGTCGTAAAGACACTCTCTCGTCTGAAAAGAGGAGTTTTTGAAGAAAGGATGGATCCAAAAGAATTTATGAGATGTCATAAATCTTATGTCATCAGCCTTTCCAGAATTTCGAAAATTGAGCCATACGGACGATGGACGTATATTGTAAAGTTTAAAGGTACTTCAGAAACTGCATTGATTACTGCATAAAATTATGAAGAGATTAAAAAGAAATTTGATTAACAGGTTGCTCACTCATAGGTTGGTTCTATGATGTGGGCAATTTGCGTTCTACCTGTTGGTGTTGTGCCGAAAAATTTTGTATAGGCTCTCGAGAAGGAAGAATAACTTCCAAAGCCGCATTGAAAACAGACCTGGGTAGCAGGGGAGCCGTTTTCAATCAGATCCCGGGCGAGCAGAAGGCGGTGTTCGGAAAGATAGGCATGGATGGTAGTACCGGTTTCTTCCCGGAAACGCCGCATCATATGGAAGCGGCTGATATAAAATTTTTCGGCAAGTTTCTCGATTGTTAGATCCTCTGTCAGGTGAGTGTCTAAATAGGTCAGAAGTTCCTGCATACATTTGCTTTTTGGAAGAACCGGAGAAGGTTTTTGTATTTTTTGGTCAAAAAGATTTCGCGCAATTTCGACCAGAAGATGTAGCAGCATACTGCTGCTTAAAATTTCACTTCCAAAGCGGTCCGCAGAAAGTTCTCTTTCTACATCGGAAAGAATAGAATGCAGAAATTTGCGCCTTTTTTCGTCAGGTCGCAGCACATGATCACATTCTTTTGTAAAACACTGGGAAAGCCGGCAGGAAGAACTGGAAGTGGCTTCTAAAAATTCTGGTGAAATATAGAGGATGATCCGTTCGTTTTTTACGTTTGGAGTAAAATCCGGACGGTGGATCTCATGTTTTCCGATCAGGACAAGATCTCCAGGGGCAAGGGCATAGCGTTTTCCTGCGATAAAATATCCGCCACCACCGGAAATGAGAAATAGAATTTTATGAAACTCATGATAATGAGAATCAATCTTATTTTGTCCCTGGTCCTGGATATGGAAAAGACGAAAATCTTCCAGTAAATACCCTTTTTTTTCATATGTTTCACTCATAGCTACCTCTAAAAGCATTTTTTGCATACATTTTAGCATAGAACGCATTTTATATGCAAGAAATGCGTATTAAAATGAAGTTATATTACAAATTTCGTGAAAAATATATTTACGGGAGGAAATGACATGAAGACTTTTTTGAAAAATTATGGGTTTCTGGTTTGTATGCTTGTTGGGATCGTAGCAGGCTGTATTACTGGGGCAATCTGGCCGGGAGCGACAGTGTTGGAACCATTGGGGACCATATTTATCAACCTGATGTTTTGTATCGTCGTTCCAATGGTATTCTGTTCTATTTCATCTGCGATCGCTAATATGCAGAGTGCCAAAAGAGCCGGAAAGATCATGGGAATGACCGTGCTTACCTTTTGTATGACAGCATTTATTGCAGCAGTGATCATGTACGGGATTGTTCGCTGTATTCCGATAGTAGAAGGTGCGTACGAACAGGTGGAAGGCGAGATTGGACAGACCCTGGGAATTGCAGATATGATCATCAATTTCTTTACAAAACCGGATTTTTCAGAATTGTGGAGCAGAAAGGCAATCCTGCCGCTGATTGTGTTTTCAATTCTTTTTGGTTTTGGCATCCAGTTATCTGGCGGACCTCAGACACGGACTGCACAACTTTTAGAAGATGCGACAAAATGTATCATGAATACGGTCAAAATCATCACCTATTATGCCCCAATTGGTTTTTTCGGCTTCTTTGCAACCCTGGTTGCGAAATATGGTCCGGAATTGATCGGTGATTATAGTCGTACACTTATTCTTTATTATGTGGTATGCTTTGTCTATATGTTTTTGTTCTTTCCGATTTATGCAAGGATTGGCGGAGGAAAGGGTGCAGCGAAAATCATGTTTCAGCATCTCTTAAAACCTGCTGCCGTATCATTTGGCACTTGTTCCAGCGTGGCAACGATTCCGGCAAATATGGAGGCTGCAAAAGAAACGGGAATTTCTGAAGAGGTTTCAAATATTGTACTTCCGTTGGGAGCAACCATGCATATGGATGGCTCAGCAATGTCTGCAATCATTAAGGTTGCATTTTTGTTTGGAATCTTTGGTCAGGATTTTAGTACCGGAAGAGCTATTCTGGCAATCATCATTGCAATTTTTTCTTCAGTTGCAATGTCAGGCATTCCGGGCGGCGGAGGCACCGGAGAACTGGTACTTTGTACTATTTTTTTTCCGGATCAGTTGGCAGTTGCCTATTCGTTCGCACTTGCGCTGGGCAATCTGATCGATCCGCCGGCTACCATGGTCAATGCAGCTGGAGATTATGTGGCGAGTTTCATCGTGGAACGCTTGATCAATGGAAAAGATTGGTTAAACAGAACAAATAGAAAATAAAAGGAGCAGCGGTATGTTAGAAACATTGTTAAATTTGGATGGAGGATTTTTACTTTTTCTTCAGGAAAATGTGCGGAATCCTGTGTTAGATTCTATCATGATCTTTATAACAACCCTAGGAGATAAAGGCTATCTTTGGATTGCAGCTACGGTGATCCTGCTGATCCCCCAAAAAACCAGAAAGATCGGTATCATCAGTGGGGTTGCACTGTTGGGATCTTTGGTCGTCAATAATGAGATCATAAAAAATCTGGTCAGAAGACCGCGTCCGTTTATGACTTTCACGGATCTTAAAATTTTGATTTCAAGACCATCCCAGTTTTCGTTTCCATCAGGACATAGTTCCAGTTCTTTTGCGGCGGCAGCGGTATTTTATCGTTATCTGCCGAAGAAATTTGGTGTACCCGCATTGGTGCTGGCATGTTTCATTGCATTTTCCAGATTATATGTAGGTGTTCATTATCCGACAGATGTGCTGGCAGGTGCCTTGGTTGGCGTTGGTTTAAGTTATGCAGCGGGAATTTTGGTGGATTTTCTTGAAAGAAAGGTTAAAAAAGAAATATAGAAAAAAATAAGTGGAACGGGAAAGGGAAAAGCCTTTGATCGTTCCACTTGATGTTTTATTTCTGTTCTTTTAATAAATCTCTGATCTCAGTCAGAAGCTGGATATCTTCCGGAACAGGAGCCGGAGCCGGTGGTTCCGGTGCTTCTTCTTTCTTAAAGCCGTTGAAAAATTTCACAACGAGGAATAGAACAAAAGCTGTGATAAAGAAGTTGATCACTGCCTGAATGAATAAACCAATTTCGATGTTTGCAGACCCTACAGTCAACACGATATCGGTAAAATCGATTCCGCCAATGATGATTCCCAGGATCGGAGTCAGGATATTTGCATTCAGGGCTGTGATGATCGCTGTAAAAGCGGATCCAACCATAAGACCGACTGCCATGCTGACTACATCACCCTTGGAAATGAATTCTTTAAATTCGTTAAAAAACTTTTTCATTTTGCATTCTCCTATGTATTTATTTGCTGCACAGGCAACATAATTAACATCAGTATAATCAATTTTCTAGTGCTTGTAAAGGACTGGGAATGAGGAAAAAAGCCAATTTTCGCCTATTTTTTATGATTTCTTTATACTTTTTTATGGTTAATTCATTGAATTTAGCGGCATAAACGCTTAAACTAGACCTATTATAAATAGTAGGAGCAATGAAAAATGAGGGAAAAGTTTTATCATTTTATGCAGGGACGTTATGGAACGGATGAATTTTCAAAGTTTTTGGTAGGATTTGGAATGGTGATGATCATTCTGAATATTCTGACAAGAAATGGGATATTTAACTTGCTATTTTGGGTATGTTTGATTTATTCTTACTTCAGAATGTTTTCTAAGAACTACTCTGCCAGATATAACGAAAATCAGAAATTTCTCGGTTTAAAGAATCAGGTAAAGTATAAATGGGAAAACCAGAAAAAGCTCCATGAGCAGAAAAAAATTTATCATATTTACAGATGCCCTTATTGTAAACAGAAAATCCGTATTCCAAAAGGCAAGGGAACGATCATTGTGACCTGCCCGAAGTGTAAACAGGAATTTGGAAAAAGGAGCTAAGGAATGTTTGGGTATATTGTAGTCAATAAACCGGAGATGAAATTCCGGGAATTTGACAGATATCAGTCTTATTACTGTGGATTGTGCAAAAGTCTGAAAGACCGGTATGGAAAAAGAGGTCAGATGACTTTAAGTTATGATATGACATTTTTGGCATTGCTGCTGTCCAGTCTTTATGAGCCGGAAACGCAGACAGGATGTCGAAGATGTGCAGTACATCCGGTAGAAAAACATCCGTATTCTCAGAATGAATTTACCGATTATGCGGCGGATATGAATATTCTGCTTTCTTATGAAAAATGCCTGGATGACTGGACGGATGAGCATAAACTGAAAAAACGTTTAATGGCTGCACTCTTAAAAAGCAGAAATCAAAAAGTAAGTAACATCTATGCAGAGAAAATCGAAAAAATTTGTAGGCAAATGAACCGTATTCATGAGTATGAAGCTGCCAACAGCCAGGAGATTGATGAAGTTTCCGGATGTTTCGGAGAAATCATGGCAGACATTTTTGCCTATCGGAAGGATGAATGGGAAGAAACCTTACGAAGAATGGGTTTTTTCTTTGGAAAGTTCATTTATCTGATGGATGCCTATGAGGATATTGAGGAAGATCTGGAGAAAGGCAATTATAATCCTTTCAAGAAAGTTTGTGGTCAGGAGGATTTTGAAGAACAGGCTGAAAAAATCCTGCTGATGATGATGGCAGAAACTTCCAAAGCCTTTGAACGGCTTCCAATTGTGGAAAATGTAGAAATTTTACGAAATATATTATATTCCGGTGTGTGGTGCCGGTATGATCAGGTAAAGCAGAAAAGAAAGGAACAGAAAGAAAAACAATGATGTTCGATCCCTATCAGATCCTGGGATTATCCCGGGGAGCTTCTGATGAAGAAATAAAAAAGGCTTACAGAAACTTAAGCCGGAAATATCATCCGGATGCCAATATCAATAATCCAAATAAAGAAGAGGCAGAAGAAAAGTTTAAGCAGGTTCAGCAGGCCTATGATCAGATTATGAAAGAAAAAGAGCAGGGAACCTTTGGTGGTTATGGAGATTTTGGCTTTGGCGGTTATCAAAGAAGTCAGACCGGCGGCAGCAGCGACTATGAGAATTATATGCGGGCAGCAGCAAATTATATTCAGAGCAGACATTACAAAGAAGCATTGAATGTATTAAATTCTATGCCGGATCGAAATGCCATGTGGTATTATTACAGTGCGATTGCCAATCATGGAACTGGAAATAATGTGGCTGCATTGCAGCATGCGAAGCAAGCGGCATCTATGGAGCCGGGAAATTTTCAGTATCGGCAGCTGGTACAGCAGTTGGAAGGCGGCGGTATGTGGTATCGGGATATGCAGGAGCCTTATCGTGAATACAGCATGGGCGGTTCTGACTTTTGTTTGAAGCTTTGTATTGCAAATATGATCTGCAACTGTTGCTGCGGAGGAAGGATCTGTATTTGCTAAATGAAAGGATCAGTGAAAGTAAATTCACTGATTTTTCTTCTTTATAAAGTGTACAAAATTGAAAAAATCAGATATACTAGTATAGTTAAGGTAGTGTGAGCTTTGAAAAATTAGATGATAGAGGAAGTGTGTTATGTTAAAACAAGGATTTGATAATGCAAAATATCTGGAAACACAGTCCAGAGAAATCAAACAGAGAATTGCACAATTTGGAGGCAAACTTTATCTGGAATTTGGAGGCAAACTTTTTGATGATTACCATGCATCCAGAGTGCTTCCGGGATTTGAACCGGACAGCAAGCTGAAAATGCTTCTGCAGATGAAAGATCAGGCAGAGATCATCATTGTGATCAATTCCAATGATATTGAAAATGCAAAAGTGCGTGGTGATCTTGGCATCACCTATGAGCAGGATGTACTTCGTCTGATCGATATTTTTAGAAGTTACGGACTTTATGTGGGCAGTGTTGTTTTAAATCTTTATGAGGACAAGCCGGCTGTGAAATCCTTTGAAAAATATCTGGAAACATTAGGTGTTAAGACCTATCGCCATTATATGATCGAAGGATATCCGTCCAATATTGACCGGATCTTAAGTGAAGACGGTTTTGGAAAAAATGATTATATTGAAACCACAAAATCCCTGATCGTGGTGACGGCGCCGGGACCGGGAAGCGGAAAGATGGCAACCTGCCTTTCTCAGGTATATAATGAATATCAGAGAGGTCATGTGGCAGGATATGCCAAATTTGAAACCTTTCCAATCTGGAATATACCATTGAAACATCCGGTAAACCTGGCATATGAGGCAGCAACAGCGGATCTTGCAGATGTAAATATGATCGATCCGTTCCATTTGTCAGCTTATGACAAGGTAGCAGTAAATTATAACCGTGATGTGGAAGTTTTCCCGGTATTAAATGCAATTTTTACAAGAATTTATGGAGAATGCCGCTATCAGTCGCCTACAGACATGGGTGTTAATATGGCGGGAAACTGCATTTATGATGATGAAGCAGTTTCAGCAGCATCCAAAGAGGAAATCATCCGTCGTTATTATACAACCCTGGTACAGAAGGCAAAGGGAAAGGATGTAGAAGAAACTTTATTTAAATTAAAGATGCTGATGAATCAGGCAGGTGTAAAAGAAACAGATCGTGCGGTTGTTGGAAAAGCTATGGAAGTAGAAGAAAAAACTTCTGCCCCGGCAGCGGCTCTGGAACTTCCGGACGGGCGGATCGTTACTGGAAAGACAACCCCGCTTCTGGGTGCATGTGCAGCAGTGATGATGAATGCCTTAAAAGCTTTGGCAGGTCTTCCGGATATTCATTTGCTGGCACCGGAGGTAATTCTTCCGATTCAGGATCTGAAAGTAAAACATCTGGGAAATCGAAACCCGCGTATTCACACGGATGAAATGCTTCTGGCATTGTCTGTTTGTGCAGTACATGATGAGAATGCAAAAAAAGCGGTAGAACAGCTTGGTAAATTAAAAGGCTGCGAAATGCATACCAGTGTTATTCTCTCCGGATCCGATGAAAAGGTATTGAAAAAGCTTCAGATTAATCTGACTTCAGAACCAAAGAGAGAAGGATCCAGATTATATACAAAATAAACAAAAGAGAGCGTTTGAAAAAGCTTTGAGGAGGAAATGAATGGACGAAAACAGAGCACCAAAACGGGAGCCCGAAAATGGGGGCAAACAGCCCAATAAAGGTCCTAAAAACAGACAGTCGTTATTTATGTTTGTAATGATGTGCTGTGTTGTGATGCTTGCATGGACTTATTTTAGCGGTAATGGAAAAGGAGCATCCAGCAAGGAAATCACTTATACAGAATTTTTGGATATGGTTGAAGATGGAACCATTGCCAGTGTAGAAATTCAGGGACAGGAATTGGAAATTACACCAAAAGCAAAATTGTCTGAAAATACGAGACTTTCTTATTACACGTACAAATTGGAAAGCAATGATCGTATTGTAGAAAGACTGGAAGAAGCCGGAATCAAAAATGTAAATGGAATAACACCAGATACAACAGTTTCCATTATTGTGGAATTGATCAGTATTATTCTTCCGTTGGCAATTATCTGGATTGCAATGGGATTTTTGATGCGCCGGATGGGCAGCGGCAGCGGTGTGATGGGCGTTGGAAAGAATAAAGCCAAGGTCTATATCCAGAAACAGACGGGAATCTTATTTAAGGACGTGGCAGGTCAGGATGAAGCCAAGGAATCTTTACAGGAAATGGTAGATTTCCTTCATAATCCTGAAAAATATACAGAAATCGGCGCAAAATTGCCAAAAGGAGCGCTTTTGGTCGGACCGCCGGGTACCGGAAAGACACTCTTGGCGAAGGCTGTGGCAGGAGAGGCAAAAGTGCCGTTTTTCTCCCTGTCCGGTTCAGACTTTGTGGAAATGTTCGTGGGTGTAGGTGCATCCCGTGTCAGAGATCTTTTTGAAGAAGCAAAAAAGAATGCACCGTGTATCATCTTTATTGATGAGATTGATGCCATTGGAAAGCGTCGAGACAGCCATTTTGGCGGAAATGATGAAAGAGAGCAGACTCTGAATCAGCTTCTTGCGGAGATGGATGGTTTTGAATCGAACAAGGCATGTCTGGTGCTTGGAGCCACCAACAGACCGGAAGTCTTAGATCAGGCCCTGCTTCGTCCAGGACGTTTTGACAGACGTGTAATCGTTGATAAGCCGGATTTAAAAGGCCGTGTAGATGTTCTGAAGGTACATGCAAAAAATGTACATTTAGATGATACAGTAGATCTGGAAGCCATCGGTCTGGCAACTAGCGGTGCGGTGGGATCAGATCTAGCCAATATGATCAATGAAGCAGCAATCCTGGCTGTAAAACATGGAAGATCTGCAGTTTCTCAGAAAGATCTGTTTGAAGCGGTGGAAGTTGTTCTGGTAGGAAAAGAAAAGAAAGACCGTGTGATGAAGCCGGAAGAGCGAAGAATCGTATCTTATCATGAGGTAGGTCATGCCCTGGTCAATGCGCTTCAGAAAGATGCAGAGCCGGTACAGAAGATTACCATCGTCCCAAGAACCATGGGTGCTTTGGGATATGTGCTTCAGGTTCCGGAAGAAGAAAAATATTTAAATACCAAAAAAGAGATCGAAGCCATGATCGTGGGTTATCTGGCTGGACGTGCAGCGGAAGAAATTGTATTTGATACAGTGACGACGGGAGCGGCAAATGATATCCAGCAGGCTACAAGGATTACAAGAGCGATGATCACCCAATATGGAATGTCAGATAAATTTGGAATGATGGGTCTGGAATCTCAGGAGAGTATGTATCTTGATAATGGCACCAGATTAAACTGCAGCGAACAAATGGCCGCAGAGGTAGATCAGGAAATCATGAGAGTTTTGCGTGAATCATATGAAAAAGCAAAACAGCTTCTTTTGGAAAACAGAGAAGCCTTAGATAAGATCGCGGAATATCTCATTGAGAAAGAAACTATCACAGGAAAAGAATTTATGAGAATTTTCCGTGAAGTGAAGGGCATTCCGGATCCGGAAACCGTAGAACCGGAGAATGCAGAGACAACAACAGAATCGTGAATTGATACCCCGGATCAGTGATGGTTTGGGGTATTTTTCCATAAGAAGATAAAGTAAGAGAGGCAAAAAGCCATGTTTGATATTCAGGAGGAATTAAAAAAACTGCCGGGAAAGCCGGGTGTCTATTTGATGCATGATGAGAAGGATGAGATCATTTATGTGGGAAAAGCGATTTCCTTAAAAAATCGTGTGCGTCAGTATTTTCAGACAAGCCGTAATAAAGGACCAAAGATTGAGCAGATGGTCACAAAAATTGCCAGATTTGAATATATCATCACGGATTCGGAGCTGGAAGCTTTGGTGTTAGAGTGTAATTTGATCAAGGAACATCGTCCGAGATACAATACCATGCTGATGGACGATAAAACCTATCCCTACATTAAGGTAACTGTGAAAGAGGCCTATCCAAGAGTGCTTTTTTCGCGGCAGATGAAAAAAGACAAATCCAAATATTATGGTCCTTATACCAGTGCTGCAGCCGTAAAAGACACCATTGAGCTGATCCGTAAAATTTATAAACTGCGCACCTGTTCACGAAATCTGCCAAAGGACACCGGAAAAGAACGTCCATGTTTAAATTATCATATTAAGCAATGTGATGCCCCTTGTCAGGGATACATTACAGAGGAGGCTTATGCCGAAAAGGTAAAAAAAGCAATGGAGTTTTTGAATGGAAACTATGATCCGGTTCTAAAAGAACTAGAAGAAAAGATGCTAGATGCTTCTGAAAATATGGAATTTGAACAGGCGATCGAATATCGGGAACTTCTGGGAAGTGTGAAACAGATTGCTCAAAAACAGAAAATTTCCAATAGTGATGGAGAGGATAAAGATATTATTGCCATGGCAAGTGATGGAGAGGATGCTGTGGTACAGGTGTTTTTTGTCAGAGAAGGGCGTCTGATCGGAAGGGATCATTTTTATCTGCGGATTACGCCGAATGAAAAAACATCGGAAGTTTTAAGCAGTTTTGTAAAACAGTTTTATGCGGGAACGCCGTTTGTACCCAAGGAATTGATGCTTCAGACGGAAATTGAGGATCAGGAAGTGATCAGCCAGTGGCTGAGCGTGAAAAAAGGTCAGAAAGTCTATTTGCGTGTTCCAAAGATGGGAACCAAGGAAAAATTGGTGGAACTGGCATCAAAAAATGCGAAACTGGTACTAAGTCAGGATCGGGAGAAGATCAAACGCGAAGAAGGACGTACCATTGGGGCGGCAAAGGAAATTGCAGCATGGCTTGGAATGCCGGAAATTGCCAGAATAGAAGCATTTGATATTTCCAATATCAGTGGTTTTGAGAATGTGGGTTCCATGGTGGTTTACGAAAAAGGGAAACCAAAGCGCAGTGATTATCGTAAATTTAGGATCAAAGGGGTGCAGGGACCGGATGATTATGCCTGTATGGAAGAGGTGTTGAAAAGAAGGTTTTTGCATGGATTGCAGGAGCAGGAAAAAGAACTGGGCGGATTTGCCAGATTCCCGGATCTGATTATGATGGACGGAGGAAAGGGGCAGGTAAATGTTGCCTTACGGGTTCTGGAAGAACTTCATCTCAATATTCCTGTATGCGGAATGGTAAAAGATGATAAACATCGAACCAGAGGATTATATTTTGAAAATCAGGAAATTCCAATTGACAGAGGAAGTGAAGGATTTCGGCTGATTACAAGGATTCAGGACGAAGCCCATCGATTTGCGATTGAATATCACAGAAGTCTTAGAAGCAAAGATCAGGTGCATTCCGTGCTGGATGACATTGCGGGAATCGGACCGACCCGAAGAAAGGCCTTAATGAAGGCTTTTGCGTCCATTGAGGAAATGAAAGCAGCAGAAGTGGAGGAATTGGCTCAGGTACCATCTATGAATCGAATGGCTGCTGAAAAAGTCTATGAGTTTTTCCATAAATAAGGGAGATTGACTGATAGAAGCAATTTCTCTTGCGATAATAGGTGAGAAGCTTTAGAATAGAAGCAGATAAGGTTGCCCTAAATTTGTGGATCGTGAAAAGGAGAAAAATATGCAGACAGTTGAATTGACCGCATTAGCAGAAAGATTGAAATTAAAAAATCTGACACCGGAGATTGATATGGGAAGTGTCAAGATTACGACACCGGATATCAACAGACCTGCGCTTCAGATGGCCGGATATTTCGATCATTTCGCATCAGAGCGAGTGCAGATCATCGGATATGTAGAATATACCTATCTGAAACATTTGAGTAAGGAACAGAGGGTTCCTGTTTATGAAAAATTTTTGTCCAGTGAGATTCCTTGTGTGATCTTTTCCTCATTGACGGAACCGGATGAGGAATTCAGAGAACTGGCTGTAAAATATAAAAAGCCGCTGTTGGCTTCGGATAAGGGTACTTCTCAGTTTATGGCTGACATTATTCGTGCCCTGAGTGTGATGCTGGCACCTTGTATTTCCATTCATGGTGTGTTGGTGGATGTCTATGGGGAAGGTGTTCTCATCATGGGAGAAAGCGGTATCGGTAAAAGTGAAGCGGCACTGGAACTGGTAAAAAGAGGGCATCGTTTGGTAACGGATGATGTGGTAGAAATGCGTAAAATTGATGAAGATACACTGATTGGATGCTCTCCGGCAGTAACCCGTCATTTTATTGAGGTTCGTGGAATTGGAATTGTAGATATTAAGGAGTTGTTCGGTGTATCCAGTGTTAAGGAATCCCAGCAGATCGATATGGTCATTCGCCTGGAGGACTGGGATAAGGAAAAGGAATACGATAGACTGGGGCTGGATGCAGAGTATACAGAATTCCTGGGAACCAAGGTAGTATGTCATACCATTCCGGTGAGACCGGGACGTAACCTGGCGGTGATCCTGGAGACCGCCGCAGCGAATAACCGTCAGAAAAAATTGGGATATAATGCGGCAGAAGAATTGTATAGAAGAGTGCAGGAAAATATTGCCGGAAAGGGTAAATTATCATGAAAAAATATGTATTTGGCGTAGATGTGGGCGGAACCACGGTGAAAATGGGATTTTTTCACGCAGACGGTCAGATGATCGATCAGTGGGAGATTAAAACACGTACGGAAAATCATGGAGAAGCAATTCTTCCGGACATTGCAGCAGCAATACAGAAAAAATTAGCAGAAAAAAATATTAGAAAAGAGGAAGTTGCCGGTGTGGGAGTTGGTATTCCTGGACCAATCGATGAAGATGGTATTGTGCCGCATACGGCAAATCTTGGCTGGGGATATAAAGAAGTCTCCAAAGAATTGTCTGAATTGACCGGACTTTTATGCAAAGGCGGAAATGATGCCAATGTGGCAGCACTTGGAGAAATGTGGAAAGGCGGTGCAGCAGGATATAAAAACGTTGTCATGGTTACACTAGGAACAGGCGTTGGCGGCGGGATCATCATCGGCGGAAAAATCCTGACAGGCTCCAATGGTGCCGGTGGGGAGATTGGTCATCTTCATGTGGATGATGAGATCCCGGGCGTTTGTGGATGTGGAAATCAGGGATGTTTGGAGCAGGTAGCGTCAGCTACAGGTATTGTGAATCTTGCACAGCAGGCACTCACTTCCGGTGATCAGCCTTCCATCTTAAGAGATGGAGAGGTCACAGCGAAAACCGTGTTTGACGCAGTAAAGGCTGGGGATGCGCTGGCAATGGAGGTTGCCGAACGTTTTGGAAAATATCTCGGTACGGCACTTGCCAATATTGCAGCGGTGACAGATCCGCAGGCCATTGTAATTGGCGGCGGCGTATCAAAGGCCGGTCCGGTTTTATTAACTTATATTGAAAAATATTATCAAAAGTATTGCTTTAAGTCCTGTAAGAATGTAAAATTTGCGTTGGCGACACTTGGCAACGATGCCGGGATTTATGGAAGCGCCAGATTAATCTTAAATTAAAGGAGAAAAATATGAAAAAGAAAGTTGCTTTGATGCTTGCGATGGCTCTCGCATGTAATGTCACAGCCTGTGGGGGAACAGGAAACACCGAAACAACAAAAGATGACACAGAAGGAAAGGCTGCAGTAGACATTTTAACAGATGTGTGGGCAGCATTTGATGCAGATGAGAAATTTGCTGTAAGTGGCGGAGATTATGAAAATATGGTAGAAGAAGCACCGGGAACCATCAATGTATCAGACGGTGCCGTATTGGATCAGTTGTTTGGATTTCCGGCGGACAGTGCAGATCTTTTGGATGATGGCGCCTCTTTAATCCACATGATGAACCAGAATACATTTACAGCTGCTGTTTATCATTTGACTGATGCGGAAAATGTCGACAATACTGCATCTGCGGTGAAGGAAAATATCATGAACAGACATTGGATGTGTGGATTTCCGGAAGATCTCGTAATTTACAGTGTTGGTGACAGTTATTTGGTTGCAGCTTTTGGTACAGAAAACAATGTAGATGCTTTTGAAATGCATTTGCAGGAAACTTACAAAAGTGCAAAACTTCTTTTTGAGGAAGATATTGAATAATTAATACAGCGAAGAAATTTGAAAGATTGAGGACATTATGTTATTTTCAAGTATTTCGTTTTTATATTATTTTTTACCGTTTGTGCTGATCTTATATCATATCGTTCCGAAGCAATGGAAAAATGGGGCTCTCCTTTTGGCGAGCCTTGTTTTTTATGCCTGGGGAGAACCAGAGTATGTGTTTTTGATGGTTGGAATGATCCTTTTGGATTACCTGGCAGGAAATTTGATCGGAAAATATGGAAAAAGTCAGATAGGGAGAGCGATTTTTGTAGGCATTCTGACTGTGAATGTTGGAGTTTTGAGCGTTTATAAATTTTCAGATGTCGCATGGCCGATTGGCATCAGTTTCTATACATTTCAGCTGATCAGCTATCTTGTGGATGTTTATCGCGGAAGTGCAAAGGCGCAGGAAAATCTGATCAGTTTGGGAGCCTATGTGACCATGTTTCCACAGCTGATCGCAGGTCCGATCGTTCGATATGTGGATATTGAAAAACAACTGCGGGAGCGTAAATCTGATTTTGAGGATTTGTTTTACGGAATCAGCAGATTTATCATAGGACTGGGAAAGAAGATTTTGATTTCCAATGCTTTGGGAGAATTGTGTGCAATTTTTGCAGCATCGGAAGAAAAATCGATAGCATTTTACTGGATTTGTGCTGTCAGCTATATGCTTCAGATTTATTTTGATTTTTCGGGATACAGTGATATGGCGATTGGATTGGGAAAGATTTTGGGATTTGATTTTCTGGAAAATTTCAATTATCCCTACATTTCAGGAAGTATTACGGAGTTTTGGCGTCGCTGGCATATTTCTTTGGGAAGCTGGTTTCGGGATTACGTATATATCCCCCTGGGTGGAAATCGTGTATCAAAGTCCCGGTGGTATCTGAATATTTTGATTGTCTGGGTTTTGACCGGACTTTGGCATGGGGCAGCATTGAATTTTGTCCTTTGGGGGCTGATGTTTGCCATACTTCTGATAATTGAGAAACGATGGCTGCTGCCATGGCTGGAAAAGAGAAAAATCCTTTCTCATCTGTATGTTTTATTTGTGGTACTGATCAGTTTTGTGATCTTTCAGGCAGCAGATCTGGGGGAAGCAGTTTGGTTTTTGAAGGGGATGTTTGGCGGTGGAAAAGTTCCTTTTTTAAGTGCAGAATGTGTTTATTATTTCAAAAGCTATGGGATTTTACTGGGCATGGCGGCGGTTGGTACTACGCCGTTGGTAAAAAATACGGGGCTTAAGATTCGAAAGTCCAAGATTGGAAAACGGCTGGTTCCGGTGATTTATCCGGCAGGACTGATCCTGATTTTTTTTGCATGTACAGCTTATCTGATCGACAGCTCATTTAACCCGTTTTTATATTTTAGATTCTAGAGGAGGATGTCATGAAAAAGAAAGAAAAAGCAGCAGTCCTTTTGATGACAGCCTGTTTCTTGGGATGGGTGCTTGTCTGCTGGGGAAAACAAACGGAGGAATATTCTGTAACCGAGCGCAGAAAACTTGCACAGTTTCCCCGAATATCTCTGGAAACGGTACACGATGGAAGTTTTATGACTGATTTTGAAGAATATGCTTTGGATCAGTTTCCCCTTAGAGACCATTTTCGAAGTTTTAAGTCTTGGATTTCCAGAAATATTTTTCAGAAAATGGATGATCATGAAATCTATGTGAAGGATGGATATGCAGTAAAAATGGAATATCCGCTGCAGGAGACATCCATCGAAAATGCCTTGAAAAAATTTGAAACATTACAGGAAGATTACCTGAAAGGAAAAAGTGAAGAGATTTATGTGGCGGTGATTCCGGATAAAAATTATTTTTTAGGTCAGGAAAGCGGACATCTGACCATGGACTATGAGAGCCTGTTTGGGCAGATACAGGACGGGATGCCTTATGCAGAATTTATTGATCTTACCGGATTTTTGAGCATTGAGGACTACTATAGGACAGATATTCATTGGAGACAGGAAGCACTTGTGGATGTTGCAGTGCATCTGGCTGATACGATGGGCGTCAATATTAGTGGCACGTATGAAAAAAAGGCTTTGGAACATGATTTTTACGGGGTCTATTTTGGACAGTCTGCATTGGATCTCCAGGGAGAACCCTTGGTATATCTGACCAATGAGGTGCTGGACCAATGTGTGGTTTATAACTATGAAACCGGAGCGTATCAAAAAATATATGATCTGGAGAAGGCTGGAGGAAAAGATCCGTACGAAATTTATTTGTCCGGTCCGATCTCTCTGCTGACGATAGAGAATACAGAGGCGGATACGGAAAAAGAGCTGATCGTATTCCGGGATTCCTTTGGAAGCAGTCTGGTTCCACTTCTGGCAGAAGGCTACCGAAAGATGACACTGATTGATATCCGCTACATTCAGAGCAATGTTTTGGAAAAATACGTGGATTTTCAGGGAAAACAGGTGCTGTTTTTATACAGCACATCGGTTTTAAATCACAGTGAAACATTAAAATAGTATCAATTGCCCTTTGATTTGGAAAAAATCAGAAGATGTGGTATTATAAAAGGATAGTACAGTGAAAGTTACAGGAGAGAACACGCGTGAAAAATGTGTTAGAAAATAGATTATCGCCCTTGATCAAATATCCCGGCGGCAAGGAAAAAGAACTTAATTATATTATTCCTGCGTTACCGAAAAAAATTGAACGGTATTATGAGCCGTTTGTGGGTGGCGGTGCCGTATATTTTGCAATCCGGGCTGAGAAATATTATATCAACGATCGGTCGGATGAACTGATCGCCCTCTATGAGATGGTAAAGGAGCAAAATCCGGTATTTTTTGAAAAACTAAATGCCATTGAATACAACTGGAATGTAATCAGTCAGGTGGTGGATCACCATGAAACAACGCTGAGAGGGATCTATGAAGCCTATAAGCGGGGAAGTTTGAATGAAAAACAGTTGGGGGATAAAATTACAGAGTTTGTGCTGGCGAATGCAGAGGAATTTAAGGATCTTCTGACGACGAATTTTAATTATGAGATCGAAGAGTTTCTGGTAGAACTTTGCAAAAGTATCAAAAACAAAATGATGCGGATGCGAAAGATTGAGATAGCAAAGGGAAATCTTGTGTATGAGGACATCACTGCCAACATAGAATCAGCCTTGAAGGCTGCCTTTTATACCCATTTTCGTAGGTTGATGAATCAAAAGGAAGAACTTGGAATTGGCCGGGAATTTGCAACAGCCATTTACTTTTTTATCCGTCAGGTCTGCTATTCTTCCATGTTCCGATATAACAAGGATGGGAAATTTAATGTTCCTTATGGCGGCATCTCCTATAACCGGAAGTCCTTTGCCAATAAGATTGCCTATTATCAGGAAAAAGATGTGATCGAGCATCTTGCAGATACGACTATTGGAAATATGGACTTCTATGATTTTATGAAAACTTACGAACCGGGAGCACAGGATTTTGTATTTTTGGATCCGCCCTATGATTCAGAGTTCAGCACATATGCGAAAAATGAATTTGGCAGGGAAGATCAGGCAAGGTTGGCAGATTATCTGATCCATGAATGCAAAGCAAATTTCATGATCGTTATTAAAAATACAGAATATATTGCTTCTTTATACCCGCAGGGAACAAAGACAGCGAATGGAAAGCAGTTGTATGTATCCAGTTTTGCAAAGAAATATTTTGTCAGTTTTCAGGATCGAAATGATAAGCATGCCCAGCATTTGCTGATCACAAATTATAGGATAGGGGATTAGTTCATGGAGGAAGCAAAAAAAGAAGAAATACGGAAGATCATAGACCGGGAGATCAAACGGTTTGCGGATGATTATGAGACCAGATATGTTAAGGAGGTAAACAATCCGGTCGGGGTGATCAACAGTAAGAAGAATAACTGTTTTGTAGCGGAACTTGGAAAAGAGTTTATGTTTTACAGTGCTTTTGTGAGGAGTTTTGACAGTTCCTTTGGAAAGGTGCTGGAAAAGATTGGGAATGAAGTTGCAAAGCTGTCTTATGACGTACGTGGGAATATTGATTCTTTTTTATTGCCGCAGCAGTCCCAGCATATGGATTATATTATTCTGGAATATGAAAAGCATCGAAAACCACAGGTGATGGATTATTGTGATTTTACATGTATGATTCCGGATGACACAAGAAGTTTTGAAAAATCTCATGTGACTGATCACTATTTTTATAATGAAGCAAAAAAGGAACATTATCTGATCGAATTGAAGGCTGGCGGTGATCTGGACAATAAAAAGGCAAAAACAGAGAAACTGGCGATGCTGCAGGAATATTTTATTCTGAAAAATGCTTTGCGGGACCGGCCGGAGGAAAAGATCAGGATTTATTTTGCTACGGCTTATAATAAATCCGGAGAAGGCTCTGAGTGGAAGCAGGAACGAGTGAAGCAGTTTTTTGCAGAAGAAGAGCTGCTGATCGGAAAAGATTATTGGAATTTTGTTTGTGATGATCCGGAAGGTTTTGAAATTGTATTTGCTCAATATAAAAAGAGTGCCGATTACATAAAAGAGACATTAAAACGGATTAAAGGCCTATATTTCTAATGGAATGAGCAAAAAAATGTTATTGCCAGTTTGGATTTTTAGTTGTAATATATGCTGAGGGATAAATGAACTTGAAAGAGGAAGGTTATGGAAATGAAGGATTTTATAGAAAAGAGTGCGCCGCGAAACAGGCTGGCTTTGCTGATCTTTCTGGATTTGCTAATCGTAGCGTTATCAGGTTTTCTCGCATTGTATGTGCGATATGATTTTCGATTTGAAAAGATCAATGCACTTTATATGCAGAGAGAAATGTATGCACTCCCGCTGCATTTGCTGGTGACATTTGCATTGTTTGTGCTTTTTAGACTCTACAAAAGTGTTTGGAAATTTGCCAGTGTCACGGAATTTTTGAATGTGATCGGTGCATGTTCGAGCAGTATTATATTGCAGATCATTTATATGTATGCATTGGGATTTGGCATGCCTGCATCTTATTATGTATTAAAATATATGATCCTGTTGATCGCGATCACGGCAGTGCGTTTTATGTACCGATTTATCCGGATGCTTCAGGAAATGCGGGAAACCAAAAAAGAAGGTACCAAACGTACCATGATCGTAGGCGGTGGAGAAGCCGGTTCTATTTTTATCAAGGAACTGCAAAATTCCAAAATGCTGGACAAGGAAATTTGTTGCATCATTGACGATGATAAAGGAAAACATGGAAAATATATCCGCGGTATCAAAGTTGTCGGCGGCAGAGATGAAATCATTTATTATGCGCGAAAATATCAGATTGATGAGATCATCGTGGCCATGCCTTCTGTACCAAAGAAGGAAACCAGTGAGATCTTAAAGATTTGTCAGCAGACCGGATGTGAGATGAAGGTACTGCCTGGAATCTATCAGATGATCAATGGTGAGGTTGTCATGTCAAAACTCCGAAAAGTGGAGATTGAAGATCTTCTGGGAAGAGAACCAATCAAAACGGATCTTGCAAAGGTGCTTGATTATGTTTCAGACAGGGTTGTTCTGGTAACCGGAGGAGGAGGCTCTATCGGAAGTGAATTGTGCCGTCAGATTGCATCCCACAAACCGAAGCAGCTGGTTATTGTAGATATTTATGAAAATAATGCATATGATATCCAGCAGGAATTGAAAAGAAAATATCCGGAACTTGATCTGGTTGTATTGATTGCATCTGTGCGAAATACACATCGAATCGACACGATTTTTGAAAAATACCGTCCGGAGATCGTTTATCATGCGGCAGCGCATAAGCATGTTCCGCTGATGGAAGACAGCCCGTGTGAGGCAGTGAAAAATAATGTTTTTGGAACTTATAAAACTGCCCAGGCAGCAGATAAATGGGGGGTCAAACGTTTTGTGCTGATTTCAACGGACAAAGCGGTAAATCCGACCAATATCATGGGGGCATCCAAACGAATGTGTGAAATGATCGTTCAGATGTTTAACCGTAATTCGAAAACAGATTATGTAGCAGTCCGTTTTGGAAATGTTCTCGGAAGCAACGGAAGTGTTATTCCGCTGTTTAAAAAACAGATCGAACAGGGTGGTCCGGTTACCATCACACATCCGGATATCATCCGTTATTTTATGACAATTCCGGAAGCAGTTTCCCTGGTGTTGCTTGCAGGTGCTAATGCAAAAGGTGGAGAAATCTTTGTTCTGGATATGGGTGAACCTGTCAGAATCATGGATCTTGCGCTGAACCTGATCAAATTATCAGGATATAAACCATATGAGGATATCGATATTCAGTTTACCGGCTTAAGACCGGGGGAAAAACTCTATGAGGAACTGTTGATGAGTGAAGAAGGGCTTCAGGAAACAGAAAATAAGCTGATACATATTGGAAAGCCGATTGAATTTGATGAAGATCTGTTCCACAGACAGTTAAAAGAACTGGAATCCATTGCAAAAGAGGATTCTATGGAAGTTAGAAAAAAAGTTCAGGAGATTGTTCCGACTTATGTAATACAGGCGGAAAAAGCATAATATGGAGAAGTCTAAGAAAAATAAACGCTTGTATAAAATACTAGCAGATATCCTTCTGATCATTTTAGGAAATTTTTGTATTGCACTGGCAGTTGCGTTTTTTGTCCTTCCAAATAAACTGTTGGTGGGTGGAACTGCGGGGATTGCAGTTTCGATCAATGCGTTTTGGGACATTCCGGAAGAACTTGTGATCAATATACTGATTTACGGTCTTTTTATAGCCGGGGCAATTGTTTTGGGAAAAGCGTTCTTTTGGAAGACGGTGACCAGCACCCTGGTGTATCCGCTGCTCCTCGCAATGACATCTGATCTTTATCAGATTCTGCCGAAAGAGATGATCAAGATGGATACGTTGACTTCAATCATCTGTTCCGGTATTTTAACGGGATTTGGTATTGGAATTGTATACCGGAGAAATGCAAGTACCGGGGGTATGGATATCATTCCCTTGCTGATCCACAAATATACGCATCTTCCGCTGCATATTCTGGTGTTGGCGGTGGACGGTGCGACGGTTTTATTTGGTGTGATCGCCTATGGGCTACAGGCATCGATTTATGGTGTGATTTCTGTAGTGATCTGCAGTTTTATGATTGATAAGACCATTCTTCTGGGTACCAAACAGGTAAAACAGGTGAAGGTTATCAGCCGGGAATCGGAAAAGATCCTGGCTCGTATTTTGGAAGAAATGGATCGTGGATGTACGATTATTGAAAGTCGGGGCGGTTATACCCATGAAAAGGTAGAAATGCTTATGGTAGCAGTGACCATCGATCAATATCAGACATTGATCGATATGATTCATGAGATTGATTCTTCTGCGTTTGTGATCGTTTCGGATACCAATGAAGTAAGAGGACGGGGATTTACTTTACAAAAACAAAATATGACCAGATCATAAGAAAGGGAGAGCCTCCGAAGACACGGACTCTCCCTTTTTGGGGTTTGTTATCGCTGGTCTGTGGCAGGGTCATTTCTCGGGTTGGTGTCATTTGTGGCAGGATCCAGGGTATTATCTGTACCATCGACCACATCATCGACACCGTTGATCATTCCGTCAACGGTGTCTTCTACACCGTTCACAACACCATCTAAAACATTGTCATTTGGTTTGTCTGTGCCAGATTCCGTGGTTGGTTGATTTTCTACAGTTGTTCCATTGCTTGTGCCGTCTGTGGCACTGTTCATACGTCTTCCGCAGCCAACAGAACACAGAAGTGTGCAGGTGAGCATGGCAGCGACCAAGAAACTTTTCTTTTTCATAATGATAATCTCCTTTACTTTTGAAAATAATCTGATAGAAGAGGCTGCAAAATGAAATTGCAACTTTATTGCTAGTCTTTACAAAACGATGGAAAATATTCATTTGATCATTGAAAAATAATGATTTTTTAGAATCAAGAATACAGGAAAAAACCTTTGTAAAATCCATTTCGGAAACAGCAGAACTATGGTAGAATACAAAAGAAGTAAAGGACAAAAGAAATCGATGGCGGAGATAAAAAATGAAAAAATATGATACGGTGATCTTTGATCTGGATGGAACTTTGTTAAATACATTGGAAGACTTAAAAGATAGTGTCAATGCTGTGATGCACGCTCATGACTATCCGGAAAGAACTTTGGAGGAAGTAAGAGGTTTTGTGGGGAATGGAATACGGAAACTTATGGAGCGAGCAGTTCCCCGAGAGGTTGCGGGAGATGAATTTGAGACGGTATTTGATGAATTTCGCACCTATTATACAGAACATTGCCAGATCAAGACCAGAGCCTATGACGGGATTGAACAGCTTCTAAAGGAATTGAAAAAAGCCGGATATGCCATGGCCATCGTTTCTAACAAAAATCAGGATGCAGTGACAGAACTTCATCAGATCTATTTTAAAGAGATGATACAAACAGCCATTGGACAGAATGCAGGAATCCGAAAGAAACCCGCACCAGATACAGTGTTTTGGGCACTCAAAGAGTTGAAAAAAGAGAAGACTCATGCGCTTTATGTGGGGGATTCAGAGGTTGATCTTTGTACTGCACAGAATGCAGGAATGGATTGCGTTTTGGTAACCTGGGGATTTCGAACACCAAAGGAATTGGAAAAATTAACGCCAAAGGCGTTTGTACAAAAACCAGAACAGCTTCTGGACTTTTTGAAAACATGGAATTTAGAAGAAAATAGGAATGAAACAGAATGACAGAATTAGAAAAATATTATAATAAATTTAATGAGGAAAAACGTTTGCAATCCCGCCATGGTCAGGTAGAATTTATCACTTCCATGAAATACATCCGGGAATATCTGGAAGAAGACCGGACAAAGAAAATTCTGGATGTAGGTGCCGGAACCGGACGGTATTCGGTGGCATTGGCAGAAGATGGCTATGATGTGACGGCTGTGGAACTTGTGAAATATAATTTGGGGATTCTAAAATCCAAAAAAAGCACGGTTAAGGCATATCAGGGAAATGCCCTGAAATTATCAAGGTTTCAAGAGGATACGTTTGATGTGACCCTGTTATTTGGACCAATGTATCATTTGCATACCCGGCAGGAACAGTTAAAAGCGCTTTCCGAGGCAAGACGGGTGACGAAAAAAGATGGCGTGATCCTGGTGGCCTACTGTATGAATGAGTATAGTGTGCTGACCTATGGCTTTAAGGAAGGACATATGAAGGAATGTCTGGCGGATGGAAAATTGACGGAAGATTTTCAAGTAATTTCAGGTGAAGAAGATCTTTACCGGTATATGCGGTTGGAGGAAATCAATGCTTTGAATGAGGAACTTCATCTTACCAGAATCAAGATCATTTCTCCGGACGGTCCGTCGGATTTTATGCGTCCGACTTTAAATGCCATGGATGAAGAAACTTTTGAATTATTTATAAAATATCATTTATCTGTCTGTGAGAGACCGGATCTTATTGGAGCCGGTTCCCATACACTGGATATTTTGAGGAATACAAAATGAAAAAACGATTGACAATGGGGCTTTTAGCCCACGTAGATGCTGGTAAAACCACTTTATCTGAGGCAATGCTGTATCTGGGAGGGACGACCAGAAAATTAGGCCGTGTCGATAAAAAAGATGCCTATCTGGATACGGACGCACTGGAACGGGCCCGCGGGATCACGATTTTTTCCAAACAGGCAAGGTTTTCCTGGAAGGAATTGGGGATTACCCTGGTGGACACGCCGGGACATGTGGATTTCTCTGCAGAAATGGAAAGAACCTTGCAGGTACTGGATTATGCGGTGTTGATCGTCAGTGCGGCAGACGGTGTCCAGGGGCATACAGAAACACTTTGGAAGCTTTTTAAGAGAAATCATATTCCTGTGTTTGTGTTTGTGAATAAGATGGATCAGCCGGGAGCTGACAAGGTGGCTTTGATAAAGGATATTCAGGAAAGATTATCAGAAAACTGTATTGATTTTACAGATATTGAAACTGAGGAGGCAAAGGAAAGCCTCGCGATGTGTGATGAAGATCTTTTGGAAACCTACCTGGAAATCGGATCTGTATCCGAGGAGGAGATTGCATCATTGATTACGGAGCAAAAGGTATTTCCGGTTTATTTTGGGTCTGCACTGAAATTGGAAGGTGTGAAAGAATTTTTGGATGCACTGGAAAAATATACCCGAGAACCTGCGTATGAGACGGATTTTGGGGCAAAAGTATTCAAAATTTCCAGAGATGAGCAGGGAAATCGTCTGACGCATTTGAAGGTGACCGGAGGTACTTTGAAGGTCAAAGATCTGTTAAGCGGAATCCGGGAAGAAGATGTGTGGGAAGAAAAAATCAACCAGATCCGGCTTTATTCCGGTGAAAAATACGAGACAGTCACAGAGGCTGCTGCCGGCACTGTGTGCAGCGTTACAGGATTGTCAAAAACTTATGCCGGTCAGGGGCTGGGTGTAGAACGTTATACTCAGAAACCATATCTGGAACCGGTGCTGAATTATCAGATGATCCTTCCGGAAGATAAAAATGTCAATGAAGTGATGGGAAAGCTTCGTCAGCTGGAGGAGGAAGAGCCTCAGCTTCAGATTGTCTGGGATGAAACAGTGCGTGAGATTCATGTACAGCTGATGGGAGCTGTGCAGATTGAAGTCATTCAGTCGGTTTTAAAGGAACGTTACGACCTGGAGGTGACTTTTGGAACAGGAAGCATTATTTATAAAGAGACCATTGCGGATACAGTGGAAGGGATTGGACATTATGAGCCGCTGCGGCATTATGCAGAGGTGCATTTGCTGCTTGAGCCGGGAGAGGCCGGAAGTGGTTTGTGTTTTGAAACTCGATGCAGCGAGGATCTTCTGGACAAAAACTGGCAGCGGCTGATCCTGACTCATCTGGAGGAACGGAAGCACAGAGGTGTGTTGACAGGATCAGAGATTACGGATATGAAGATTTCTGTGGTGGGCGGAAAGGCGCATCTGAAGCACACGGAAGGAGGAGATTTCCGCCAGTCCACTTATCGTGCGGTGCGTCAGGGACTTCGCAAAGCCAAAAGTGTGCTTTTAGAACCGGTTTATGAATTTCGTCTGGAAATTCCGCTGGAAAATCTGGGACGTGCCATGACAGATGTGGAAAAAATGCACGGAAAATGTCGTTCGCCGGAATTGGGAGAAGAAATGGCTGTTGTGACCGGAAAGGCACCTGTGGCACAAATGGGAGACTATACCATGGAAGTGCTTGCCTATACCAAGGGCAGAGGAAAGCTGCAATGTGTTCCGGGAGGATATGCACCTTGTCACAATGCAGAGGAAGTGATTGCAACCAGAGGCTATGACCCGGATGCAGATCTTAGAAATCCTACAGGATCGGTATTTTGTGCTCATGGTGCGGGATATTATGTGCCTTGGGATGAAGTGGATGAAATGGCACATGTACAGACACCTTATTCCGGAAAAAAGCAAAAAAATGAGACGGTTGTGTCTGTACCGCAGCCATCCTATGTGGCAGGAAATGGTTTTGGCGGCTACGGCGCAGAAGATCAGGAACTGGAAGCAATTTTTCAAAGAACTTATGGAGAACGAAAAGAGCGTGGAACCTCTTCTTTTAAGATACAGCGGGTACGGGAGTATCAGGCACCTGCGATATCTCCAAAGCGCAAAAAGGAAGAAGAAAAAGAATATCTTTTGGTAGACGGCTATAATATTGTCTTTGCCTGGGAAGAGCTTCGGGAACTTGCGGAAGTAAACATTGAGGCTGCGCGAGGAAAACTGATGGATATTTTGTGCAATTACCAGGGTTACAAAGGCTGTACCCTGATCCTGGTTTTTGATGCCTATAAAGTGGTAGGAAATCCGGGAGAAATGTCAGACTATCATAATATTCATGTGGTTTATACCAAGGAAGCGGAAACAGCAGATCAATATATTGAAAAACTAGCTCATGAAATGGGACGTAGATACCGGGTAACTGTGGCAACTTCGGATGGATTGGAGCAGTTGATCATCCGGGGACAGGGCTGCCGTCTGTTATCTGCCAGAGAACTTTTTGAAGAAATTGAACTCATGAAGCAGCAGCTTCGAAAGGAATATCTGGAAATGCATCCGGGCGGACCTAAAAACTACCTTTTTGATCATGCGGAGGAGGAACTGGCCTTTTATCTAAAGGAAGTACGGTTGGGGAAAAAAGAAATCTGAGCATGATTCTGTAAAAGTTGCTGTTGAAGAAAACAAGGCTTTGTATTATAATTACTTAGTTAAATTATGTGAAACGAATTAAAATGAGAGATACATTGGAGGATGAAAATGTTTCAGTCAAGAACACATACATGTAATGAGCTCCGTATAGAGCATGCAGGAGAAAATGTAACCATCGTCGGATGGTATGAAAACCTGCGAAAAGTAAGTAAGAACCTTGGGTTCCTTGTGCTTCGTGATTTTTATGGCACAACACAGGTTGTTATCGAAACAGAAGAGATGATGGACAAATTAAACGGCATCAACTGCGAATCAACACTGTCAGTGACAGGGGTTGTCAGAGAACGTTCCAGCAAGAATCCAAACCAGGCAACCGGTGAGATCGAAGTGGTACCTTCTGACATTGTTGTATTAGGTAAATGCCGTTATAATGAACTTCCATTTGAAATCAATCATTCAAAAGAAGCAGATGAAAATGCACGTTTGAAATATCGTTATCTGGATCTTCGAAATCCGGCGGTAAAGGATCGTATTGTTTTAAGATGTCAGGTGGTAGCAGCTCTTCGTCAGGCTATGACAGAACAGGGATTTTTAGAGATCACAACACCGATCCTTACCTGTTCTTCACCGGAAGGTGCCAGAGATTACCTGGTACCGTCCAGAAATCATCCTGGAAAATTCTATGCATTGCCGCAGGCACCACAGCAGTTTAAACAGCTTCTCATGACCTCCGGTTTTGACCGTTATTTCCAGATCGCACCATGCTTCCGTGATGAGGATGCACGTGCGGACCGTTCTCCGGGAGAATTTTACCAGCTGGATATGGAAATGGCTTTTGCAAGCCAGGAAGATGTATTTGCGGTTGTTGAAAAAGTACTTCCGCCAATCTTTGCAAAATATGGTATTTACAAAACAGCAAGTGAAGCACCATTTAGAAGAATTTCGTTCTTAGATGCTTTAGATAAATATGGTTCTGACAAACCGGACCTTCGTATTGATCTGGAACTTTCTGATGCAACAGAAGTGATGGCAGACTGTGGTTTTGGACCGTTTGAAGGCAATGTGGTGAAAGCCATTGTTGTAAGTGATTTTGCAGGCACAAGAAAAGTGATCGACAAAATGTGTGCAGAAGTAGAAATGCAGTCAGGAAACAAGGCTTACTGGTTCCGTCTGGATGAAAATGGAGAATTTGTAGGCGGCATTTCTAAATTCCTTGTGGAAAGAAAAGATGCAGTAATCGAAGCATTGGGATTAAAGCCGGGTGATTTTGTAGGTCTTACAGCAGGAAAGAAACTGGTTGCACAGAAAACAGCCGGTGTATTCCGTAAGATTTTAGGAAATACAGTAGAAGGTCATATGAAAAAAGACTGCTATGAATTCTGCTGGATCGTAGATTTCCCAATGTATGAAATGGGCGAAGAATCCGGAGAATTGGAATTCTGTCACAACCCATTCTCTATGCCACAGGGCGGTATGAAGGATCTTATGGAAAAAGATCCGTTGGAGATTCTTGCATACCAGTACGATCTGGTATGCAATGGTGTAGAATTATCCTCCGGAGCAGTTCGTAACCATGATCCGGAGATCATGATCAAGGCATTTGAACTGGTTCGTCTGGGAGAAGAAGATGTGAAAGCAAAATTCCCTGCAATGTACAATGCATTCTGCTATGGCGCACCGCCACACGCAGGAATCGCACCAGGGGTTGACCGTATGGTCATGCTGATCGCCGGCGAAGAAAGTATTCGTGAGATCATTCCATTCCCAATGAACAAGACTGCGATGGACGTAATGATGGGTGCACCATCAGAGGTTGATCCAAAACAGCTTGCAGATGTTCATATTAAGATTGATCTGCCAAAAGAAGATAAATAGGATTCTGTAAAGGGGATGCACAGCATCCCCTTTTCTGCATAAATTACAAGGAGGGACGGAATGAAGAGGAATGTATCGCTGGAAGAGATTTCTGACGGTAAATTGTATACGGCAAATGATATGGTAAAAGCGGACTGCGGTGACTGCAGGGGCTGTTCTGCCTGCTGTCATGGCATGGGTGAATCTATTGTGTTAGATCCCATGGATATTTATCGGCTGACAACCAGTCTGGAGATGAGTTTTGAGACACTTCTGAATCAATTTATTGAACTAAATGTTGTGGATGGGATTATTTTGCCGAATTTAAAAATGACCGGTGAAAAAGAAGCCTGTGGATTTTTAGATGCCAAGGGGCGGTGCAGCATTCATGCACACAGACCGGGAATCTGCCGTTTGTTTCCGCTGGGAAGATATTATGAAAATGGTGGATTTTATTATTTTTTACAGACCCATGAGTGTAAATGGGAGAACCGTACGAAGGTAAAAGTAAAAAAATGGATCGATACACCAAATTTAAAACAGTATGAATGGTTCGTAAATAACTGGCATGATTTTCTGATGAAGATGGAGGAACGTGCACTGGGAGCGGAGGATTCTGTGGCAAAGCAGATCAGCATGTTTTTGCTTCAGAATTTTTATATCAAGCCTTATGATCAATCCCGGGAATTTTATCCACAGTATGAGGAACGGATGCAGGATGCGAAGCGCGTATTTCTGTAAAAGGAGTTAGAAAAGATGACAACAACACGTTTATTTGAGAGTGACAGCTATCTGGGAAAATTTCAGGCAGAAGTTCTTAGCTGCGAAAAATGCGGAGAAGCAACTTATGAAATTCTTTTGAATCAGACGGCTTTTTTTCCGGAAGGCGGAGGCCAGTCCGGCGATAGGGGGTGGCTGGATCAAATCCGTGTGCTGGATACTTATGAAAGAGAAGGAAACATTTATCATAAAACCGAAGTTCCTATAAAAGTGGGAACTGTGGCAGAAGGAAAACTTGACTTTCCGGAACGATTTGATAAAATGCAGCAGCATACCGGAGAGCATATTTTATGCGGAATCGTTCACAGGCTGTATGGTTATGAAAATGTAGGGTTTCATCTGGGAGAAGATGTGACGACCATGGATTTTGACGGTGAATTGACCGTGGAACAGTTAAAAGATGCAGAGTACAGGGCAAATCAGGCGATTTTTGAGAACCACGGGATCCGCGCCTACTATCCTTCGGAGGAAGAACTGGAAAAAATGGATTACCGCAGCAAAAATGGGATCAAAGGAAAGATTAGACTGGTAGAAATTTCACATGTAGATCTTTGTGCCTGCTGTGTGCCGCATTTAAGATCAACAGCAGAGGTTGGCATCCTAAAGGTGATTGGTTATGAGAGGCACCGGGGCGGAAGCAGACTGACGATCCTGTGTGGAATGCGTGCTTTGGCTGATTATCAAAAGAGACAGGAAATTGCAACAAAGATTTCAGGAACTTTGTCTGCAAAACAGGATCAGATCTATGAAGCGGTACAGCACCTGCTGAAACAGCAGCAAAGTCTGAGAGAACAGCTGAATTCTGTGCAGGCACGTTATCTTGAAGAAAAATTGGATCAGATCCGGGAAAAGGATCCCAGTGTCTTGATCTTTGAACAAGATATGGATCCCATCGCCATGAGAAATTTTGTGAACAGTGCCATGGAACGATGCGCGGGGATCTGTGGAGCTTTTTTGGGGAGTGACGAAACAGGTTACCGATATATCCTGGGGAGCAAAACGGTAGATCTGCGTCAGGTTTCAAGCTGTTTTAATCAGCGGTTTTCTGGAAAAGGTGGTGGAAAGCCACAGATGGTGCAGGGATCTTTACAGGGCAGCGAAATTGAGATCAGAAAGATATTTGGTGACAATTTATGGAAATAAGAGTACCTGATTATTATAAAAAATTTAAATGTATAGCAGATCAATGTCCAGATACCTGCTGTGCGGGATGGCAGATCGTGATTGATGAGAAAACATTGGAAAAGTATCATAAATTTCCGGGTCCTTTTGGAAATCGTCTGGCGAATTCCATAGACTGGCGTGAAGGTGTATTTTTGCAGTATGAAGAGAAGCGATGTGCCTTTTTGGATGAAAACAATCTTTGTGATATTTATACAGAGGCAGGAGAGGAAATGTTTTGCAGAACCTGTCGTACTTATCCGCGACATTATGAAGAATTTGAAAATGTGCGGGAGATTTCTCTGGCAATGTCTTGTCCGGAAGCGGCAAAGCTGATCCTTGAAAAAAGGGAACCGGTACGTTTTCTGAAGGTGGAGAAGGCATCTAAAGAAGAAGCATATGAAGCATTTGATTTCTTTCTCTATTCCAAACTGGCGGATGCCAGAGAAATGATCTTTGAAATTTTACAAGATCGAAAAAGACCGGTCGGTGAACGGATGGCCATGGTGCTGGCATTTGTCCATGATCTGCAGTCGCGTATTGACCGGGGACAAATCGCTGCTATGGAAGATATTTTTTCACGCTATACCAAACGTGGAGCGAAAGAACGTTTTGCAAAATATCTGAAACCATATGAAAAACAGTCAAAGGCTGCGGGACAGATCAAAAAAGAAATGCTTCTTCAGTTTTCCAAACTGGAGATTTTGAGAGAAACCTGGCCGGAACTTTTGCAAAAGACCCGGGAATATGCGGCAGATGAAACCTTGGAAAGACAATGGAAAGAAAAAGAGGAGGATTTAGATCTTGCAGTTGCGGCAGAGCAGCTGATGGTCTATTTCATTTTTACTTATTTTTGTGGTGCAGTTTATGATGGCAAGGCATATGTAAAAATGAAGTTCTCTGTCATTGGAACCATGGTGATCCTGGAGACAGCAAAAGTGCTCTGGGTGAAAAATAAAGAATATTCCAAAATGGATGCTTTGTTGGAGGCGGCAAAGCGATATTCCAGAGAAGTGGAGCATTCGGATGAAAATATTGAGCTTTTGGAACGCCTGGCAGAGGATGAATCTGCATTTTCCCTGGAGCATTTGCTGACAGTGGTTCTGAATTGATAAAAAATTTGAAAGATATTGTTATCAAAAGCTGGAAATCCTTGAAATAGCCGGCAAAAGTGATATGATAATATAAAGAGAGGGGGTAGTAAAATGGGTAATTTTACAAAACGAATGATGCTTGGCGGATTAGCAGTCGTCCTGGCCGGAAGTTGTCTGGCGGCAGTTCCGGTGCAGGCAGAGACAAATATACAAAAAACAGTAGCAGCTCCGGCAGTAAAAGTAGGGGTGGAACTTCCGGATCATGACGAACTGTTTGCGGGATATACACAGAAGGTTCTTTACAGCAGTCTGGATAGAGGAATTTCTGTGTATGCCAATACAGGGTTAGATAGGTTAAAGACAGAAGAGTCTAAACAGTTATATCAGAAACTGAAAATCCTTTTTAAAGAGGTCGCAGAAGGAAAGCACGAATCAACTGTGTTATCTTTGGATGGGTTAAGTTTTACCTGGACGGCGAAGGAGTTGGGTCTTGAGGAGATTCTACCGTCTAACGTAGCGGCCGCAGTTGCAAAGAAGTATCAAGAAGTAATTTGTATGAATGATGTTATGACCTATCTGATGATGGACTGTCCGTATGAAATGTACTGGTTTGATAAGACAGTTGCAGCACATCCTGGTTATCAGATGAGTTTTACAAGTGATTCTGCGACTATGGAAAAAATTACGATTAAGGTTCCTGTAGTGAAGGAGTATCAGCAGGAAAGTGCGTCAGAGGAAGACCGTGTATTTACAATGAATACAAGTTTGGTTGGCAGTGTAGAAAAGGTAAAGCAAACAGCAGAAAAAATTGTGGAAGAGAACCAAGGCAGATCAGATTATGAGAAGATGAAGGCTTATAAAAATGAGATTTGTAAATTGACGGATTATAATTATGATGCTGCAGATCCTGAAACAAAGACTGCATATGGAAATCCATGGCAGTTAATCTGGGTATTTGACGGAAATCCTGAAACAAAAGTTGTTTGTGAAGGATATTCCAAAGCATTCCAGTATTTATGTGATCTTTCCAATATTACCTGCTATACGGTGACAGGTATCATGACGAGTTCTACGGTTTCCGGTGGACATATGTGGAATGTTGTGCCATTAGAAGAAAAAAATTATCTGGTAGATGTTACCAACTGTGATGGCGAGATGATTTCGGATACTTTATTCCTTGCAGGTGGAAAGGGGAGTGTCAGAGAAGGATATGCATTTTCGATAGTTGGAGATACTTTAAGATATACGTATAGTGAACAAGAACCAAATAACTATTTGAAACTTCTGGGTGAGGAAATACTGACACTTACATCAGAAAACTATGTTCCTCAGGAGAACTCAGGAACCGGTGAAAATCCGGGAACAGACGAAAACCCAGGAACAGACGAAAACCC
>CAZLQJ010000004.1:0-52662 GCA_964561705.1 uncultured Lachnoclostridium sp.
TAACAATATCATAGTACCTGTACAAAATAAGGGACAGCTAAGCGATTAGTTGTCTCTAAAAATGAACTAAAAATGAATTTTTAAGCAAAGAGAAACATTGACAATTAGATACCTTAATGTTATGATTTTTGAAATTGAAAAGAAAAGCAATGACGAAGACGGAATTGGAAGTATATTGTGAAAGAAAGACCCGTCTCAAAGAAATTTGAGACGGGTCTTTCTATTGCAGAACCCAAAATCAAGTGCTCACATGAAGAAAAGAGTGCGGGATAACGTAAAAGGCTTTTCATAATTTACGGCAAAGGAGAAAAAATGAAATTAAGTAAAAGAAATATGTTGGCGGTATGTTTTCTGTTGTTCTCGCTGTTTTTTGGAGCAGGCAATCTGATATTTCCGCCATTTTTAGGACAGAATGCAGGAAATCAAACCCTGTGGGCAATGCTGGGATTTTTAGCAACTGCAGTCGTTTTGCCGGTATTAGGCGTGATTGTTGTTGCTCGTTTCGATGGACTGGATCAGCTTGCAAAACATGTGGGAAGTAAATTTGCATTGATATTTACCGTTTTAATCTATCTTTCCATTGGTCCCGGATTGGGAATTCCAAGGGCTGCGTCGGTGCCATTTGAGATGGCAGTTGCACCTTATCTGCCACAAGATGCCAATATGACTTTTTGGATGTTTCTCTACTCTATGGTATTTTTTGTGATCGCGTTATGGCTTTGCATGAATCCGGGGAAATTAGTCAGCAGAGTGGGGAATTTCCTAACACCGAGTCTGTTACTCTTATTACTGTTTCTGTTTGTCAGCTTTTTAATCCGCGGAGAGGTAAGCATTGCTAGTGCACAGCAAGGCTACAGCCAGATGCCGGTGTTAAAAGGATTTACGGAAGGGTACCAGACGATGGATACGATTGCAGCTTTAAATTTTGGACTTGTAATCGCAACAACATTGGAAAGCTTTGGAGTTAAATCAAAAAAAGATACATTAAAACATACCATCTACGCAGGGATCATTGCAGGCGGGATCCTGGGTATAGTGTATATGATGCTGTCTTATATGGGAATGTGCAGTTCAGGAGTATATGCAATTCAGGAAAACGGAGCATGGACATTAAGATGCATAGTGTATCAGTTGTTTGGAGATTTTGGCGCAATCCTGCTTGCGGCGATTTTTACACTGGCTTGTTTGACGACCTGCGTTGGTTTGATCAATTCGATTTCTCAATTTTTTGCAAAGCTTTTTGAGAAAACTTCCTACCGGATGTGGGTATTGATCATTACCGGATTTTCCTTTTTAATCTGTAATTTGGGGCTGAATATGATCTTAAGCATTTCGATTCCGGTATTAAATGCGATTTATCCAGTTTCCATCATTTTGATACTTCTAGGATTGAGTCACGATTTATGGAAAAACAATCCATATGTGTACCCGCTTACAGCGGCAGGTACAGGAATTGTCAGTATAATTTATGCCTTAGATCAGACCAAGATCCCTTTGGGAGCAGTCAGCGGATTGTGCCGCAGATTGCCGTTATATGACATGGGATTTTGCTGGGTAAGTGTTGCTGTCATGATGCTGCTGATCAGCGTATTGCTTAGAGCTTTCAGGAAGTTTTCAGGCATTTTTGGTAAATGATATTTATGGATTTGTGAGTTGGAGACGCATGGAAAAAAGGCAGTGCCGAATATAGAGAATATGTTAAAAATTCGGCGATCCATCGTTAGGTTTTAGACGATGGATCGCCTTTTGAATTGTATTGAGATTTTTCGATGGATTTCTATTCTCCTTCAATGATTGCAAGGGTTAAGATTCCAAGGATGATGATCCCGATGAAGAGGTATTGTTTCCTGGTTAATTTTTCCTTCAGGAAGATGCGGGATAAAAGTAAGGAAACAATACATACGGAGGAAATGATCGGTGCTGCAATTGCACCGTTTCCGCTCATTGCGTAGACATAGGTCAGCTGGCCGGCGGTTTCGCAAATGGCAGCGATCAATTTATCCTTCTGTTTTGGCAGTTCAAATGCCGTATGTTTGGATTTGATATAAATCAATAAAAGTAAGGCGCAGAGCGCAAAGGTAAGTTCGTAGGATACATTAGCGACCAATTCAATACTATCTTCGGTGACGCCAACCAATGGGCTTGTTCCAATGTCCAGAAAGAAGATATCCAGAAAACTGCCAACTGCATCAATGATCGCATAGAAAAACGGCATAGCGAATGCAATGATCGCCATTTTTTTTCCTAATCTGCGTTTTCGGTCAACTTCTGCACTTTGTTCCAGGAAGCCAACACCTAAGATACCGATCATGATAAGTCCGATGGCAGCGGCGGAGACAGGTGCAATCTGTTCTCCCAAAACGAGTACACATAAAATGGAACAAATGGCACCGGAAGTGTTTTCAATCGGGTCTGAGATAGATTCTTCAATAAATCTCATACCAAAAAAAGAAAATGCCATGGATAAAATATAACACATGGAAACTGGTAAGTAAGCAATCAAATTATATGGATCATAAGAAATGTCGCTGGTCAGTAGTGTGTAGATGGCATGGATTCCCATGACAGCACCAACAAAAATGCAGATCTTTAAATGTCCATATTTTTCATCTTCATGAGCTCCTTTTTTATAAAAAAGCTCGGCAACACCCCATAATAAAGTGGTTGCCAGGGTAAAAAATAACCACATGATTTGTTTCTCTCCTTATCTGTCTGTATTGGATTTGTAAGCGAAAATCCAACTAAAATATTTAATCATCATGGGGAAAATGTCAAGAAATTTTTAGGATTTTGGCATAAAAATTTCGATTTACAGATACGAGATTTCGGAAATGATTGGCAGGAACAGGCATTTGGATTATAATGTTTTTAGAAACGGTTGAAAGACCATCTAAAGAGAAGGAGGAAGAAATATGGCAAAAAGTAAAGTATATTTTACAAACATGAGAACGAAAAATGGTGTGAATCTGCAGCAGAAACTGGAAAAGCTGATCAAAGCAGCAGGAATTGGACAGATTGATTTTCAGGATAAATATGTAGCGATCAAACTGCATTTTGGAGAACCGGGAAATTTGGCATATCTGCGCCCGAATTATGCAAAAACTGTGGCGGATGTCGTAAAAGAACTGGGTGGAAAACCTTTTTTGACAGATTGCAATACCTTATATGTTGGCGGTCGAAAAAATGCATTGGATCATATTTCGTCTGCCTATGAAAATGGATTTTCACCATTTTCTACGGGGTGTCATATTTTGATCGGAGACGGCTTAAAAGGAACGGACGAAGTGTATGTACCGGTAGAAGGCGGTACTTATGTGAAAGAAGCAAAAATCGGAAGAGCAGTAATGGATGCGGATGTATTTATTTCGCTGACCCATTTTAAGGGACATGAATGTACCGGATTTGGCGGCTGCTTGAAGAATATTGGTATGGGATGCGGTTCCCGTGCCGGGAAAATGGAAATGCACAGTGCTGGAAAACCTTATGTAAACCAGGAGGCATGCGTTGGCTGCGGTGCCTGTGTAAAGATCTGTGCCCATGATGCCCCTGTGATCACGGATAAAAAGGCATCGATCGACCATGTAAAATGTGTTGGCTGCGGAAGATGTATCGGTGTCTGTCCAAAGGATGCAGTGAATCCGGCAGAAGATGAATCCAATGATATCCTGAATTGTAAGATTGCAGAATATACAAAGGCTGTTGTGGATGGCAGACCATGTTTCCATATTAGTCTGGTGGTTGATGTATCACCTTATTGTGACTGCCATGCGGAAAATGATGCGGCGATCGTGCCGGATGTGGGAATGTTTGCCTCCTTTGATCCGATTGCATTAGATGTTGCCTGTGCGGATGCGGTGAATGCACAGCAGCCAATCGGTGAGAGCGTTTTAGGAGAACACATTCATGAACATGATCATCACGATCATTTTAAGACAGTAAGTCCAAATACCAATTGGAAAACAGCGATTACACATGGTGTAAATATTGGACTCGGAACGGAAGATTATGAGCTGATCGTGGTCAAATAAATAGCAGAACGGACAATTTGAAGGGACGATCAGGTGACAAGAAGACTTTAAAGTGCAAAAAAACTAGAAAGATACAAGGGAATAAAAAAACTTCTTGACTTTACCTCGCTAACACGATAAAGTAAAAGAAACTTAGGAACAGGGGAGGAGTCTAGAATTATGGCGATTGACGAAACTTTGCTGAAAAGTGATGAAAAGGCAGTATTTGCTTTGCGGTCACTTTACCGTCGTTTTGGATACTCACGTTATAAGATGAGTAAGTTTGAGGAATATGATCTTTATGTAAAAAATAAAGATTTCCTTGTATCGGACGGAATGATCACATTTACAGATACCAATGGGCATCTGAAGGCTTTAAAACCCGATGTTACCCTTTCGATTATTAATAATTCCAAAGATGGAAGTGATATACAAAAACTTTATTATAATGAGAATGTTTACCGAATTTCAGGAAGTACCCATACTTACAAGGAAATCATGCAGACAGGACTGGAATGCATTGGAAAGATTGGCTCTTTGGAAGTATGCGAGGTGCTGAGTCTTGCGGCAAAGAGTCTGGAAACAGTGGCAGAGAATGGAGTACTGGAACTGTCTCATGTCAGGATTATCGAAGCAGCATTTGAGGAAGCAGGAGTTCCCAAGACGCTTTATCCGCAGTTTATTTCTTACATTAACCGAAAAAATGGGGATGATCTTCGGCAGTTTGCAAAGAAAAATGGCATTGAAAAAGATCTGACGGTATTTACCCGAAATTATACAGATCCCCAAGAGGCTGTTTCGGCTGTGAGAAATGGATTTCAGTCGCAGGAGGTCAGGGAAGCTTTGGATGAATTTTATGAAATCTTTTCTAATATCAGAAATTGCTGCGGAACGGTGCGTACCATCATTGATTTTTCTGCTGTGGGCGGACAAACCTATTACAGCGGTGTTGTTTTCAAGGGATATATTCCGAAAATTCCGGAGGCAGTGCTTTTAGGAGGGCAGTATGACCGTCTGATGCGGAAATTCCAACGTGCAGATGGTGCCATTGGATTTGCAGTTTATCTGGATGCTTTGCAGAATTTTGACAGGACGGTCAAAGAATATGATGTGGATACCATTCTTTTGTGCGGGGATGACATTTCAGCAGCGATCAATACCGCGGAAATGCTTTCGGCCGGTGGAAATTCGGTGATGCTTTGTCGGGAACTCCCGAAAAATATACGATACCGCAGAGCTGTAAGGCTGTCGCAGAAAGGATTGGAAACCATCAATGGAAATGCTTAATATTGCCCTTCCAAAGGGCCGGCTTGGTGAAAAAGTTTATTCCATGTTTGAAAAGGGCGGTTTTGAATGTCCTTCCATCAGGGAAAACAGCCGGAAACTTATTTTTGAAAATGAAGCTGTGGGTGTACGTTATTTTTGGGTGAAACCCAGTGATGTTGCCATTTATGTAGAACGCGGAGCTGCAGATATTGGTGTGGCGGGAAAAGATATTCTGGCAGAATATGAGCCGGATGTGTATGAACTTCTGGATCTGAATATTGGTGTGTGCCGGATGGCCGTTGCTGCAAAAAAGGGGTTCCGGGATGATACGGATACAACCTTGCGGGTTGCCACGAAATTTACGGAGATTGCTGCCAGATATTATGCAGAAAAAGGCCGTGATATTGACATTATCAAGCTGAATGGGTCGATTGAGATCGCACCGATCCTGGGGCTTTCCGATGTGATCGTGGATATTGTAGAAACCGGAAAGACCCTGTTGGAAAATGATCTTTGCCCGATTGAAACAGTGATGCCGATCAGTGCAAGGCTCATCGCGAACAAGGCGAGCTACAAGTTTAAAAATGAAATGATACAAAAGATCTGTCAAAATATGGCAAAGCAGGTGAAAAACAATGATTAAGATATTGAAATATGGTGAAGTTCCAAATTCTGAAATTTTTGCAAGAGGTACCGCCGGAACGGATGTATCACAGATCGTATCGGAAATCATAGATCGGGTACGTAAATGCGGAGACCAGGCATTGTACGAATATTGTGAAAAATTTGACAAAGCAAAACTTACTTCTTTGGAAGTTTCCGAAGAAGAAATTGAAGAAGCTTTTCATGCAGTAGACAAAGAATTTATCCGCATTTTAAATGAAGCTGCGGATAATATCAGAGCCTTTCATAGCAAACAGGTGAGAAACAGTTTTATTCAGGCTGAAAAAGAGGGGGTCATAACGGGACAGAAGGTAACCCCGATCGAAAAAGTAGGTCTTTATGTTCCGGGAGGAACTGCCAGTTATCCGTCTACCGTATTGATGGACAGCATTCCGGCAAAGATCGCAGGGTGTAGTGAAATCTGTATCACAACGCCGCCATCCCCGGATGGAAAGGTAAATCCGGTCATTCTGGCAGCGGCAAAAATTGCAGGAGTTGACCGGATCTTCAAAGTGGGAGGAGCCCAGGCGATTGCAGCATTAAGCTATGGAACAGAGACGATTCCACAGGTACATAAGATCGTAGGACCTGGAAATGCATTTGTTGCAGAAGCTAAAAAACAGGTTTTTGGAAGGGTTTCCATTGATATGATTGCCGGTCCAAGCGAGATTTTGGTAGTTGCGGATGGCAGCTGTAATCCGGAATTTGTCGCAGCGGATCTTTTATCCCAGGCGGAACATGATCAGTTGGCAAGTGCTGTTTTGGTTACAGATGACGAGGAGCTTGCCAAGGCAGTCAGTGAAGCGCTGGAACGGCAGATCCCGCTGCTGCCCCGTGCGCAGATTGCACGTACATCCATTGATCAAAATGGAAAGATCATTGTTGCAGACGATCTTTCAAAGGCGATTGAGATTGCAAACGAGATCGCTCCGGAACATTTGGAATTATGTGTGGACAATCCCTTCGATTATCTGGATCAAATTAAAAATGCAGGAAGCATCTTTATGGGGAAATATTGTCCGGAGGCTTTGGGAGATTATTTTGCAGGACCGAATCATACCTTGCCGACCAATGGTACGGCGAAGTTCTCCAGTCCATTGTCTGTCGATGATTTTGTAAAGAAGACCCAATATACTTATTATACGAAAGATGCGTTGGGCAAGGTTGCCCAAAGTATAGCCTATTTTGCAGAAAAAGAGGGACTGAGCGCACACGCAAAGAGTGCAGTCATACGATTTGAGGATGAAAAATGAGCAAATTTTTAAATAGCCGCTATTCTTCTTTGGAGGTTTACACGCCGGGAGAACAGCCGAAGGATAAGCAATATATCAAATTGAATACCAATGAGTCCCCGTTTCCGCCGTCTCCAAAGACCATAGCGGCGGTGAATGCTGAGGAAATGAAGGATCTGAGGCTTTATTCTGACCCGGAATGCAGTGCATTGAAAAAAGCATTGGCAGCACAGGAAACTGTGGCATATGATCAGATTTTTGTGTCGAACGGTTCAGATGATATTCTGAATTTTGCTTTTATGGCATTTGGAGAAAAGGGTGTGGTATTTCCGGAAATCAGCTATGGATTTTATAAAGTATTTGGACAGCTTCATGGGCTGGATTGTGAGACGATCCCTTTAAAGGAGGATTTTTCTATAGATCCATGGGATTATCAGGGCAATGGAAGATTGATCGTAATTGCAAATCCCAATGCACCGACGGGGTTGTGTCTTGATCCGGAGGCGATTGAGGAACTGCTGAAACGCAATCCGGACAGTCTGGTGTTGATCGACGAAGCCTACATTGATTTTGGAGGAAAGACCTGTCTGCCTTTGATTCAGGAGTATAAAAATCTTCTGGTTGTTCGGACGTTTTCAAAATCACGGAGTATGGCCGGTGCAAGGCTTGGCTATTGCTTCGCTGACCGGGAGATTATTGAGGATCTTCGGAAGATCAAATATTCCACCAATCCCTACAATATCAATCGTCTGACACTGGCAGCAGGAACGGCTGCAGCAGAAGATGGAAAATATTATGCGGACAATTGCCGAAAAATCGTGGAAAACCGGGAATATACAAGTCTGGAACTGGAAAAGCTGGGATTTCATGTAATTCCATCCAAGGCAAACTTTGTATTTGCAGAATCTGACCGTATCGATGGAAAAGAACTATATCTCAAATTAAAAGAGCATGGAATTTTAGTAAGGCATTTTGATACGGAAAAAATCCGGAATTTTAACCGCATTACCATTGGAAGTATGGAAGAAATGAAAAAATTTATCAAAACAGTAAAAGAGATCATGGAGGAATAAAAATGAGAACTGCCTCGATCACAAGAAAAACAAATGAAACGGAGATTACCATGTCCCTTTCCCTTGACGGAAAAGGAACTTCCAAAATAGATACAGGTTGCGGCTTTTTGGATCATATGCTGACCCTGTTTGCCCGTCATGGACGTTTTGATCTGACCGTTTTATGCAAAGGAGATACTGAAGTGGATTTTCATCATACGGTTGAGGATATCGGCATTGTGCTGGGGAATTGTCTGAAAGAGGCGCTGGGGGACAAAAGGGGGATTGTCCGTTATGGAAGCTGTATCCTGCCAATGGATGAAGCGCTGATCCTGACTGCGACAGATCTCTCCGGACGCGGTATTTTAAGATGCAGTTTTGAGGGATTAAAAGAAAAGGTAGGAGATTTTGATACAGAACTGGTAGAGGAATTTTTCCTGGCATTTACACGCAGTGCAGAGCTGGCGTTACATATCAGACAACTGGACGGCACAAATACCCATCATATTTTGGAAGGTGCTTTTAAATCAGTAGCAAGATCCCTGTCGGCAGCTGTGGCCATTGATCCGGCATTTGCTGACGAAATCCCATCGACCAAAGGAGTTTTATAATGACTGCAGTAATTGATTATGGAGTAGGAAATCTTTTTTCCCTTTGTTCCTCTCTAAAGGCGGTAGGCGCAGAGGTAATCGTAACCGGAGACAGGGAGGAAATCCGGCGCGCAGACCGTTTGATCCTGCCGGGAGTTGGCGCTTTTCGTGATGCAGCGGATAAGCTGGCGGCAGAGGGCATGGATGAACTTATTCGGGAACGTGCAGATGCAGGTGTTCCGCTGCTGGGCATCTGTCTGGGAATGCAGCTTCTTTTTGAAGAAAGTCATGAGTACGGAATCCATAAAGGTCTTGGGCTGATCGAAGGAAAGGTCGTGCCGATAAAGGATCGGATTCCACAGGAACTTCCAGTGCCGCATATGGGCTGGAACAGTTTGAAATTTCATAAGGATTCACCGATTTTTAAATATGTGAAGGAAGGGGATTTCGTATATTTTGTCCATTCCTATTTTGCGGACGAATGTGAAAAAAGTCTGACGGCATCTGCTGATTATGGAATTTTGCTGACTGCTGCAGTAGAACGCGGAAATGTTTACGGATGTCAGTTTCATCCGGAAAAAAGCGGAAAAACAGGGCTTGCAATCTTAAAGGCTTTTTTAGAGGAGACATAAAAATGATTATATTACCTGCGATTGATATGATTGGAAATCAGGCTGTAAGGCTTTTTAAAGGGGATTACGATAAAATGACGGTATATCATGAGGATCCCGTCTGTGTTGCCGCAGAATTTCAGGCAGCCGGTGCCGGATATGTGCATCTGGTAGATCTGGAAGGTGCCAAAAACGGCGGAACGCCTAATATCGAAACCGTTCAAAGGATCCGGCGTTCGGCAGATCTTTTTATAGAACTTGGCGGAGGGATCAGAAATATGGAAACCGTGGAAACATACCTTTCCATGGGCGTAGATCGTGTGATCCTGGGAACGGCTGCGGTGACGGATCGGGAATTTCTAAACAAAGCCCTGGATCGTTACGGAGAAAAGATCGCCGTAGGTGTAGATCTGAAAGATGGCATGGTAGCCATCAAAGGCTGGCTGGAAAAATCAGAACTGGAAGGAACGGAATTTTGCCGGGAATTACAGGGTTTAGGTGTGAAAAACATTATTTGTACGGATATTTCCAAAGACGGAGCCATGCAGGGAACCAATTTGGAACTTTATAAACGTCTGGATGAGGAATTATCTTTGGATATTACGGCTTCAGGCGGCGTATCTTCTCTGGAGGATGTGAAGCAATTAAAAGAAACGGGTGTTTATGGTGCTATTATCGGTAAAGCCTATTACACAGGTGCCATTGATCTGAAAGAAGCTTTGGAGGCAGCAAAATGATAACGAAAAGAATCATCCCATGTCTGGATGTGAAAAACGGTCGTGTGGTAAAAGGAGTAAATTTCACTGCACTTTCCGACGTTTCAGATCCTGTAGAACTGGCGGAATATTACGGGGAATGCGGTGCAGATGAGCTGGTCTTTTATGATATCACGGCTTCTGCGGAAGGGAGAAAACTTTTCACGGATGTTTTAAGAAGGGTAGCCTCCGGAATCTTTATCCCCTTAACTGTGGGCGGCGGCATCAATACGTTGGAGGATTTTGACCGGGTATTAAAATGCGGTGCGGATAAGGTGAGTGTCAATTCCGGTGCCATAAGATCCCCGGAACTTGTAGGACAGGCAGCAAAAAAATATGGAGACCAATGTGTTGTCCTTTCTGTCGATGTAAAACGTGTGGATGGGAAATTTACGGTTTTTTCCAAGGGCGGAAGAGAAAATACCGGAATGGACGCCATTGAATGGATCAAACGATGTGTTGGAAATGGTGCAGGGGAAGTTGTCGTCAATTCCATTGATACGGATGGTGTGAAAAAAGGATTTGACCTGCCGCTTCTCTCGGCGGTGTGTGATGCGGTAGAGGTTCCGGTCATTGCCTCAGGCGGTGCTGGTTCCATCAGCGATTTTACGGAACTGTTTCAGAAGGAACCGAGGGTATCTGCCGGTCTTGCGGCATCGATTTTTCATTTTGGAGAGGTATCCATTGGTGATCTGAAAAAAGAACTTGATAGGAATGCAATAACAGTGAGGATTTAGTGATGAAGGTAGATTTTAAGATAGATGATCTGAAATTTGATGAAAAGGGACTGATTCCGGCCATTGTGGTAGATGCTTTGACGAAGAAGGTTCTGACCCTTGCCTATATGAATCGGGAGAGCTTACAAATATCCATGGAAAAGGGACTGACCTGTTTCTACAGCCGTTCCAGACAGGAATTATGGCTCAAAGGGGAGACCAGCGGTAATTATCAGCATATTGTTTCTATTACTGCAGATTGTGACCGTGATGCCCTGACGGTTGTGGTAGAAAAAGAGGGACCGGCATGTCATAAAGGTACAGATTCCTGCTTTACGGAAACGATATGGGAAAGCGGGGAACTTTCCGAATTTTCAATAGATGGACTTTATGAACTTTTGAAGGGCCGGAAAGAACAGATGCCGGAGGGCTCCTATACCACCTATCTTTTTGAAAAGGGAATAGATAAAATATTGAAAAAAGTAGGTGAGGAATGTACGGAAGTGATCATAGCGGCGAAAGATCAGGATCATAAGGAAACCATTTATGAAATTGCAGATCTTGCTTATCATGTGATGGTACTGATGGTAGAAAATGGCATATCAGTTAATGATATTCGCCGTGAACTTGCCTCCCGTCATGTGATCGATCATAAAGTGAAACAGGAGAAAATGGCAAGTGATAAGGATTGATCTTCATACCCATACTTCTTATTGTGACGGTGCAGATACACCGGAGGAGATGGCAAGGGAAGCCTGGAACAGAGGATTTTCTGCAATCGGTTTTTCTGGACATTCTTATGTGCCTTTTGATCTGGAATGCTGCATGAATGAAGAAGAAACCAAGGCTTACCGGACTGCAGTAATGCGTCTGAAAAACGAATATAAGGGCAAAATGGAAATCTTTTTAGGGCTTGAGCAGGATTACTATGCGCCCGAACCGAAAGAGCCATATGACTATAGGATAGGTTCCGTACATTATCTTTTGGTGGACGGAACCTATTATCCTATGGATCTTGATGCGGAAACTTTAGAGGAACTTTGCAGGGTTCATTTTAAAGGAGATTTTGATTTTTTGGCGGAACAGTATTTTTCCACGGTATCCAAGGTGGTGGAAAAAACCAATTGTGATATCATTGGGCATCTGGATCTGATTTCCAAATTTTTTGATCAGATGGGATATCAGCCTTCTGAAAAATATCTGAAGGCCGCGAAGGAGGCAGTTCATGTATTGGCGGAATATCAAAAGCCTTTTGAAATCAATGTGGGTGCCATGACACGGGGGTATCGAAGAGTACCCTATCCGTCGGAAGAAATTTTGCGGGAGATCAAAAAAGCAGGCGGCAGCATTGTGATCAATGGGGACTGTCATCAAAAACAATGGTTGGGGAATTATCTGCAGGAGGCAGCGGTATTTGCAAAAAAATGCGGCTTTGAAAGCCGCCAGATTCTTACAGAAAACGGTTGGTGTGAGGAAATGTTGGACATATCGTATGGAAAATGGTAAATTATAAGCTATGAGATGATATACATTTGAAATGAGGTATAAAAATGGTGAAAAAGAAAAAATCAATCGTAATTTTTGCAATTTTAACAGCGGTTGTTGTTTGTATGGCCGTTGGATGCGGAAATGATTCTCATGGTGGAAGAAGACCGGCCAAAACAGAGGATCAAAAGGATACAAAGCAGGATGTGGAAGAACAGAATGCGGAAAATGCAGAGCAGCCGGACAGCGCAGGGGAAGTGACATCAGATGGAGAAGATGGAGAACTTCCGATGGTGCAGCTGGAGCCGGAAAACAGCCAGTCAGAAACTGTACAGCCGGGAAATTCCAAATCGGAAGAAACGCAGAAAGATGCTGAAACGCCTCAAAAGAATGATGTTCAGCAGAACCATGAGAAACCGAAAAAAAATACACAGGGAACTGAGGTGCCTGCAGAGGGTAACGTACCGGACAAAGGATCGTCAGCAGATACGCCATCCACTTCACCTGACGTTGATGTGCCGACAGATACACCGGATAATGATGTTCCAATAGATATACCGGATAACAATGTGTCAGCAGATATACCGGACAACAACGTGCCGGCGGATATCTTTGAGACTGATTCTGTAGAACTTCCATTTGTGCCGGCAGATTAAAAGCAGCACGATGCGTAAGAAAGGAATCGATAAATGAAGGACAGTAAAAAAATTACATATAACCTGGTGCTGGGGATCGTCAGTGAAGTGCTGACGATCCTGCTTGGTATCATTGTTCCAAGGCTGATCCTTACCAGCTACGGCTCTGAGACCAATGGGTTGCTAAGTTCTGTAACCCAGATTTATTCGTATGTAGCACTTTTGGAGGCCGGAATCGGTACGGCTGCCGTTCAGGCGTTATATCAGACCATTGGGAAAAATGACCGGGATCGTACCAATGCGATCATGGCAGCGACAGACCGTTATTACCACAGAACCGGCTTGCTTTATCTGCTTGCCATTCTTCTGTTTTCAGTGATCTATCCGTTGATCGTAGAAACGGATATTCCGGTGGTGACCATCGTTCTGGTCATTGTATTTAATGGGCTTGGAAGTGTGATCAATTATTTCTTTCAGGGGAAATATTTTATTTTGCTTCAGGCGGAAGGAAAAAATTATATTAAAACATCTCTGACCATGTTTACCAATGTATTTAAAAATGTGGCGAAGATCGTTTTAATGTCCTGCGGATTTGACGTTGTCTTTGTACAGGCCATTGCCATGGTTGTGAGTCTGATCCAGATGGTATATATTATCTGGTATATCAAGAAGAACTATGAATGGATCGATTTGAGTGTAACACCGGATTATGGAGCCATTTCCCAGAGTAAAAACGTGTTGGTACACCAGATCAGTGGTCTGGTATTCAACAATACGGACAGCATTATCCTGACGGCGTTTTGCGGTCTGAAGGTGGTAAGTGTTTATTCTATGTACACCTTACTGTTCAGTATGATCAGTACCGCACTAAACACGTTTTCCAACAGTTTTTTGTTTACCTTGGGACAGAGTTTTCATGTGGATAAGAAAAAGTTTGAGAAATTATATGACAGTTATGAATTGTATTATATGACCCTGGTCTTTGCCTTGTATTCGGTTGCGAATTTCTTTATTCTGCCGTTTATCAGATGCTACACGGCCGGGGTTACGGATATTCAATATGTGGATGCAAAACTACCGCTATTATTTATAACGACTTATCTGCTTTCCTGCGGACGCAGTGCCCCAAATCAGGTCATTTATTTTGCGGAACATTTTAAACTCACGCAGGGACGTTCGATCATTGAGCTGGTCATCAATCTGGTGGTTTCACTGATTGCAGTACAGTTTATGGGAATTTATGGCGTTTTGATCGGAACCATTGCAGCGCTGCTGTACAGATCCAATGACATTATCATTTATACCAGTAAAAGGATCCTGCACCGGAGTGCCTGGATTACTTATAAGCGCTGGCTGGTCAACTTTGCAGTATTTGCAGTGGTGCTGCTAATCAACCGGTATTTGCAGTTTGAAATGGATTCTTATATTTCCATAGCGATCGTTTGCGTTCCCTATACGATTTGTACATTGATCGTATTTTTTGGAGCAGCTTCCCTTTGCGACAGGAAAACAGCCAGATTTACGCTGGAACTTGCAAAATCAAAAATTAGAAAAGCATAAAAAATGGATGGTGCGTTATACCATCCATTTTTTGATGTACGGAATTTTATGAAGCAGAAAGGATGCTCCAAACGAGAGGAACATAACCGCAAGAGTGATCAACGGAACTGCCAAAATCGGTGAGATTGTCAGGGAATCAATGCCGAGACCTAAACCTGCGTTGATAAACAGGATATGGATCAGATAGGCACCGAAACTTTCCGTGGAAAGTCTGGTCATCCGGTCATTGAGAACCAGTTGGTCGTAGGATTTGCCTTTGAAAAAAACAAAGATGCCAACAGATTCTAAGAGGACATTGATGCTGAAATTGCTGTAGTAGGTGGAACATGGCTGTCCGCTTTTCCAAGCTGCCAAAGCATTGAGTGCAATGGTAGAGAAAAATCCCAAAAGTCCCAAAATGAGCAATCGCTGACGCTGTTTCCTAGAAAATTCCATATGATTTAAAACATGTCCCAAAAGGAAATAAAAGCTGTAGCCAAATACCAGATCCATATGCATTCTGGAGACCAGTTCTTCCACACCGTCGGTAAGCGGTAAGATCCATCCGCCGGTAAAATCACGTAGAAGATTAATGCCTTGGGGAATGCAGAAGGTAAAAACAAAGGAGAGCAGAAGAAAATATTTGAGGATTTCTTTTGACTCGGATAGTTTCTGCAAAAATGGAAGGCACATGTAGAGCCCGATAATCATCGGCAGAAACCAAAGATGTGTCGGACCGATGATGGCATTTTTGAGCAGGTCGATGAAATTTACCGAAAAATCTCCCTTTAAAATACATTTGAAGACCGGAAGAAGGATCTGATAAAGTACGGACCATACACAAAAAGCGGTCAAAAGACGCAGGATATTTTTCTGATAAAGACGTTTTAGAGAAATTTCCCTGGGGAGAAACAGTGCGCCGCTGATCATAAGCAGCACAGGAACACTCCATCGGGAAATGCTGTTATAAAAATTCAAAACGTTCCATGCAAAACTTCTTCCGTCAAGACTGCCATGATTTAAAGCAGATACATGAAGGAGGATCACGGCGCAGATCGCAGAGACTCTTAGGTAGTCAAGATAATTTGTTCGTTTCATTGGTTACTTCCGCCAGTTCATTTTTCTTTGATTATATTATAAAAATAGAAAAAGTGGTATAGGAGTCAGGAAAAAACATTGGATTTTAATGAGGAACTTTGCGATGTGATCAAAAGAGCAGGCTAGGAACCGGTAACGATTTATTAAATGAAAACTTTGCCAAAACTTTGCGAAAATCAGATTGACGAAATACATTTTTCTGATAAAATCAGAATCAACAAAGAGGGAGTAGTTGCATGCACTGCATGTCCTAGTTTTCGTCAGGACGTCTTTCCGCAGGAAGGACCGGAGGCTAGGTGACGTTTGTTAAACAAGACTTTTTGTGTACGTTTTTGTGCACAAAAGGTCTTTTTTTGTGCACGGATCATAGGAGGTAAAACATATGAAAGAAGTCTATCAACAGACAAAGCAGGAATTGATGAATGTCTATGGCAGTGCGACAGGCTGTAGTGAAGAACGTGCAAAAAAACGATTGGAACAGTATGGTGAAAATGTTCTGGAGGAAAAGGGGAAAAAAAGCACACTTCAGATCTTCCTGGAACAGTTTGCGGATCTATTGGTCATGATTCTCATTGCAGCATCCATCATTTCCATGATCTCGGGAAACGTGGAGAGTACGATCGTTATCTTTGCGGTGATCATTTTGAATGCCGTATTAGGAACGGTACAATATGTAAAGGCGGAAAAATCCCTGGCATCCTTAAAAGAATTGTCCGCACCGAAGGCGAAGGTTTTGCGGGATGGAATGAAAAAGGAAATTTCCTCAAAGGAAGTCGTTCCGGGCGATGTTCTTCTTTTGGAGGCCGGAGATCTGGTAGCGGCCGATGGAAGGATTTTGGAAAATTATTCTCTTCAGGTCAACGAAAGTGCCTTGACGGGAGAGTCTGCAAATGTAGAAAAGAGGGATGAAGAGATCCTGGAACCGGCGGCTTTGGGGGATCGTTTGAATATGGTATTTTCAGGGAGTCTTGTTACCTATGGCAGAGCCAATGTATTGGTGACTGGCACCGGAATGGACACGGAAATGGGTAAGATCGCAGCCTTGATGAACAACATTCAAGAGAAAAAGACACCTCTTCAGATCAGCCTGGACGATTTCAGCAAAAAACTGGCGATCGTAATCATGGTAATCAGTGTGATCGTTTTTGGATTGAGAGTCCTTCAGCAGGAAACCATTCTGGATTCTTTGATGTTTGCGGTTGCCTTGGCAGTTGCGGCAATACCGGAGGCATTAAGTTCGATCGTAACCATTGTGCAGGCAGTAGGAACCAGAAAAATGGCGGCAGATCAGGCAATCATAAAAGATCTGAAAGCCGTGGAAAGTTTAGGCTGTGTGTCTGTCATCTGTTCAGATAAAACAGGTACGCTGACACAAAATAAAATGACTGTAACAGAAGTATTTACCGATCAGGCTTGTTTTTTACCGGAAGAACTGGATGAGACGAACAAGGTTCATCAGTATTTTCTGTATAATGCAGTGTTAAACAATGACTCGTCCATCCAAGGCGGAAAAGATATTGGAGATCCGACAGAAACCTGTCTTTTAAATATGGCAAAGAAGGCTGGAATTTCCGGTACAGCAATAAGAAACAGTCTGCCGCGAGTTGAAGAATTGGCTTTTGACTCAGATAGAAAACTTATGAGTAGTAAATATCTTCTGGATGGTGTAGCGACAGTATTTACCAAGGGTGCGGTGGATGTTCTTTTGGATCGTATGGAGTTTATCCTGACTTCGGAGGGCAGAAGAGCACTTACAGAAACAGATCGGCAAAGGATTCTGGATCAAAACCAGAGATTTTCAGAAAATGGATTGAGGGTTCTGGCATTTGTATATAAAGAATGTCCAAAGGAAGAGTGCCTGTGTACCGAAACGGAATATGGTTATACATTCCTGGGACTGGCAGCGATGGTAGATCCTCCAAGAGAAGAGTCTGTACAGGCGGTAGCAGATGCCATTGGGGCAGGGATCAAGCCGGTGATGATCACGGGTGACCACAAAGTAACCGCTACAGCCATTGCAAAACAGATTGGGATTTATAAGGAAGGGGATCTGACAGTAACAGGTCAGGAACTGGATGCAATGACAGAGGGAGAACTGGATCAGGTTCTGGAACGTATTTCTGTTTATGCGAGGGTATCGCCGGAAAATAAGATTCGGATCGTGCAGGCATGGCAGAGAAAAGGACATGTGGCGGCAATGACCGGTGATGGTGTGAATGATGCGCCGGCGCTGAAAAAAGCAGATATCGGTGTAGCCATGGGAATTACGGGAACAGAAGTATCCAAAGATGCTTCCGCCATGATTCTGGCAGATGATAATTTTGCGACGATCATAAAAGCTGTGCTCAATGGGCGAAATGTGTATCGAAACATTATGAATGCAATCCTGTTCCTGCTTTCCGGAAATCTGGCAGCCATTCTGGTGGTGTTATTCTGTTCTGTTATGGCATTGGATACACCATTTGCGCCGGTACACCTGTTGTTTATTAATTTGATCACAGACTCGCTTCCGGCGCTGGCCATCGGTATGGAACCTTCAGACCCGCAGCTTCTGAAAGATAAACCGAGAAATCCGAAAGAAGGGATTCTTACACGGGCATTTTCCCTACGCCTTTTGGGTTACGGCTTTTTGATCACGATTGTAACTCAGGCGGCATATTATAAGGGATTGCAGGTCAATGCAGCCACAGCAAGTACCATGGCTTTTGCAACGTTGTCACTTGCCAGATTATTCCATGGTTTTACCTGTAGAAGTTGGTTCTCTATTAAAAAGATCGGATTTCGAAGCAATCTGTGGAGCGTTGCAGCCTTTGGTGCAGGTACCTTGCTGCTGGCAGGGGTTTTGGTGATCCCGGTATTGCAGAACCTGTTTCAAGTAGAAAGACTGAATGGTCTACAGTTTGTATGGATCATATTGCTGGCAATATTGCCGACCGTGGTGATCCAGATTACGAGGGTAATAAAAGAAAAGCGAAGCAAATAAAAAGCGATTACAAGAAAGGAATGAAATCATGAATGTAACAAATGCGATGGGATTATTGGGCGGACTCGCCTTGTTCCTCTATGGAATGCAGATGATGAGTACGGGGCTTGAAGCAGCTGCTGGAAACAAGATGAAAACAATTTTGGAGAAACTGACAGTCAACCGATTTGTCGGAGTAATTGTCGGAGCATTAATCACGGCGGTCATACAGTCTTCTTCAGCAACTACCGTTATGGTGGTAGGATTTGTAAACTCCGGAATGATGACTTTAAATCAGGCGATTTGGATCATTATGGGCGCGAATATCGGTACGACCATTACCGGACAGTTGATTGCATTGGATGTGGGAGCCATTGCGCCGCTGGTTGCATTTTTAGGTGTTGCCATGATCGTTTTCATAAAAAATGAAAAGGTGAAACACATTGCAGAGATCATGGCGGGTCTGGGAGTTCTCTTCATCGGAATGGACATGATGGGAGACGCGATGAAACCGCTGGCAGCATCAGAAGCATTTGTAAGTATTCTTACCAAATTTGAAAATCCGCTGCTTGGAATTGCAGCCGGTGCAGTCTTTACTGCATTGATCCAGTCATCTTCTGCTTCCGTTGGTATTTTACAGGCACTGGCAGGCAGCGGTGTGATCGGATTAAAGAGTGCAGCCTTTGTGCTGTTTGGACAGAATATTGGTACCTGTATCACAGCATTTTTGGCTTCCATCGGAACCAATACCAATGCAAGAAGAACGACATTGATCCACATTATGTTTAATGTATTTGGTACCATTGTTTTTACGATCTTATGCCTTGCAACACCGCTGATCAGTTTGGTACAGGGATGGACTCCGGTGAATGTACCGGCTCAGATTGCAAACTTACATACCATGTTTAACATTGTGACCACAATCCTGTTATTGCCGGTAGGAACTTATCTGGGAAAACTTGCAATGATGATCTTAAAGGATCGAAACAAGGCGGAGGATCCGGATGTGATGCGTGCCCAGTACCTTTTGGATATTTCCCATATTCATGCAGACAAACTGGGAGCTTCCGTAATCTGTGAAGAGGGTATCAAAAAGGAACTGCTGCGTATGCTGGATATGGCGGGAGAAAATGTCAAAGATGCGTTCGATGTCGTTGCGAAAAAAGATAAGGCAAAGATGAAAGCCGTAGAACAAAGAGAAGAATATGTGGATTTCCTGAACAAAGAGATTTCCAAATATATTACCTCTGCAGTGTCTTATGAAACAACCCGTACAGGAAGCAAGATTTTTAATGCATTATTTACGGTAACGGGAAATGTGGAAAGAATCAGTGACCATGCCATGAATATAGCAGGATACTCCCATATGATCGCGAAGAAGGGAATTGTATTTTCGGAAGCAGCAAACGGGGAACTTCGCCAGATGCAGGAGATTTGTAAGAAACTTTTTGTAACTTTATCAGAAAAAGCGGAAGACCTGGTGAGGTGGCATGAAGAAATTGCCTGTATGGAACAGAAGATCGATGATATGACCGCACAGTTTAGAGATAATATGTACGAAAGGATCCAAGAAGGACATTGTTCGGATGAGGGAAGTATCTTATTCTCTGAAATGCTGACTGATTTTGAACGAATTGGAGATCATGCGCTGAATATTGCCAATGAAATGCTGAAAATAGAAGTTTAGGAATGGTATTTTTTAGAAAAGATGGTATAATGGAGCGAAATGAAAACGAGGAAATGAGGATGATAGGAAATGGAACTGAATTTAGTCAGCCTGAAAGCGGACTGTAAGGACAGAAAATACTTTGAACAGCTCAATGAGGAGGCTTTTCCGCCTTCAGAGAGAATGGATATGCAGGACATTTTCGCATTTGAAGAAGCTACCAATACCGATCTCCTTGGAATTTATGATGGTAAAGTTCCGGTGGGATTTTCGCTTTTATTAAAAAATGATCGCTGCGCCTATCTTTATTACCTTGCAATCGACCAAAATTTTCGATCTCAGGGTTATGGAGCCATGGCTTTAAAAAAGATTATCGAAAGATATCCGGAACTTCAGATTATTCTGGATTTTGAAGAATTGGAGCCGGATGCGGAAAATTTGGCGCAGAGGATCCGAAGAAAGGGCTTCTATTTAAGAAATGGATTTCATGAAACCGGAACCTATACAAAACTTTGGGAACAGCGGTTTGAAGTGGTTTGCAGCGGCGGAGAATTTCGCCGGGAAGCGTTTCAGGATCTTTTGTATATCCTTCATGAACATCGTGAGGAATTTCCGGACAGATTGTTTTAAGCCGGATCCCCACGAGGAAAAGAAGAATTATTTTAGAAAATCTGCAAGAGTGATGCCATCGAAATAGTCGTTGGTCAGTTGGTAAAATTTACTCCACATGGGGAGCGTTTTACAGGTGGCTGCACGGTCGCAGGGTTCTGCGTCGCAGCTTAAACAGGCAACGGGAGCCAGATTTCCTTCCGTAAGGCGCAGAATATCTCCCACACGGCATTTGGAAGGTTCCGCGACCAGACGGTAACCGCCGCCCTTGCCCTGAATCCCTTCAATCAGTTTGTTTTTGGTAAGCACAGGGAGAATTCTTTCCAAATATTTGAGGGAAATATTTTGACGGCTGGCAATTTCTTTCATGGGAATGTAGCCGTTGCCGTAATTTTCAGCGAGATCGATCATGACACGAAGTGCATATCGTCCTTTGGTTGAAATCATCATAAAAATACCTCTTGAAAATACCGCTGCCTTTGGGGTCAGCGGTATTTTTTTGTCAATTTATTCTTCAAACAGCGGAGTAGACAGATATCTGTCTCCGGTATCCGGCAGCAGGGTTACAATGGTTTTTCCGGCATTTTCCGGACGTTTTGCCAGTGCTATGGCGGCAGAAAGGGCAGCTCCGGAGGAAATGCCTACGAGAACGCCTTCTTTTTTGCCGAGCAGTCTTCCGGCGGCAAATGCATCTTCGTTGGTAACCGGAATGATTTCATCATAAATCATTGTATTTAAGATTTCCGGTACAAATCCTGCACCGATTCCCTGAATTTTATGTGGTCCGGCAGTGCCAGCAGAGAGTACGGGAGAGGAAGCCGGTTCTACAGCGACAACCTGAATGTCGGGGTTTTGTTCCTTGAGATATTCTCCCACTCCGGTAATGGTTCCGCCGGTACCTACGCCTGCTACAAAAATATCGATTCTTCCGTCTGTATCCTCATAGATTTCCGGTCCGGTCGTTTCCCGGTGTGCCTGCGGATTGGCCGGATTTGCAAATTGCTCCGGAAGAAAGCTGTTGGGGATCTGCTGCGCTAGTTCCTCTGCTTTTTGGATTGCCCCTTTCATTCCTTTGCTTCCCTCTGTCAGCACAAGTTCTGCACCATAGGCCTTCATAAGCTGTCGGCGCTCCACGGACATGGTTTCCGGCATAACGATGATGATCCGGTAGCCTCTGGCGGCTGCAACTGCAGAAAGACCGATTCCGGTATTGCCGGAAGTTGGTTCAATGATGACGGAATTGGGAGTCAGTTTTCCGGAGGCTTCCGCCGCATCGATCATTGCTTTTGCAACGCGGTCCTTTACGGAGCCTGCAGGATTAAAATATTCCAGTTTCGCCAGAATTTTTGCCTTTAAATCATAAGTTTCTTCTATATGAATCAGCTCTAAAAGAGGTGTTCTGCCGATGAGCTGGTCGGCAGAAGTATAGATATTTGCCATAGTTGTAATGCCTCCTGTTATTTTACTGCGTCAAAGCCGTTTTGTAAATCTGCAAGGATATCATCAATGTGTTCTGTTCCAATGGAAAGACGGATCGTATTCGGTTTGATTCCCTGATCGTCTAATTCTTCCGGGGTCAGCTGACTGTGGGTCGTGGTTGCCGGATGGATCACAAGACTTTTCACATCTGCAACATTGGCAAGCAGAGAAAAAATCTTTAAATGATCGATAAACTGATGCGCCTGTTCTACACCACCTTTGATCTCAAAGGTAAAGATGGATCCGCCGCCATGAGGAAAATATTTTTCATAAAGGGCATGGTCCGCATGATCCGGAAGCGATGGATGGTTGACCTTTTCCACCTGCGGATGTGTGGAGAGAAATTCTATGACTTTTTTTGTATTTTCGGCATGTCGTTCCAGTCGAAGGGAGAGTGTTTCGATCCCCTGAAGCAGTAAAAAGGCTGCAAATGGGGAAATCGCCGCACCCATATCACGAAGCAGGATTGCACGGACATAGGTTACAAAGGCTGCAGGTCCGGCTGCATTGACAAAGGATACCCCATGATAGCTTGGATTAGGGGCTGCAATGGCAGGATATTTTCCGGATGCGGCCCAGTCAAACTTTCCGGAGTCTACAATGATGCCGCCCAGTGTCGTGCCGTGTCCGCCCAGGAATTTTGTGGCAGAATGTACAACCAGATCTGCACCGTGTTCCATCGGACGGATCAGATACGGGGTGCCGAAGGTATTGTCTACGACCAGAGGAATTCCATGTTTGTGAGCAATCTCTGCCAAAGCGTCCATGTCAGGAATGTCACTGTTAGGATTTCCTAAAGTTTCAATATAAATTCCACGGGTGTTTTCCTGAATGGCTGCTTCTACCTCTTCAAGATCGTGGATATTGACAAAACTTGCGGTGATGCCAAAAGCCGGCAGTGTGTGTGCCAAAAGATTGTAGCTGCCGCCGTAAATGGTCTTTTGGGCTACGAAATGTCCTCCATTTTGTCCCAATGCTTCTAAAGTATAAGTAGTGGCTGCGGCACCGGAAGCAAGGGCAAGGGCTGCAGTACCGCCTTCCAGGGCGGCAACACGTTTTTCCAGTACCTCCTGGGTGGAATTGGTCAGACGTCCGTAAATATTACCGGAATCGGAAAGACCGAAACGGGCAGCTGCGTGAGCGGAATCCCTAAATACATAAGATGTGGTTGCGTAGATTGGGACGGCACGGGCATCGGTTGCCGGATCCGGAGTTTCCTGTCCTACATGGAGTTGTAAGGTTTCAAATTTGTAATCAGACATTGTTTTTTTCTCCTTTATTTACCTACCAAATAAGTTGGTATTATGATAATGCCAAAATAAAAATCTGTCAATATGCAAAATAAAAGATTTTGATTTTTTTGGTCTTGTGTGGTTTTTTGTGAATTTTGCACAAAAAACATGACAAAGTTTTGGATTTGATTCTCATGTTTGGTATGTTATACTTTTAACTACTAGTGTGTTTATAGAAAAAGGGGGAAAAATGCATGGTTAATTACAAGAAGATTATGGCGCTGGTTTTGGCAGGTGTCATAACATTCTCAACTGGTACAGCCGGAATTTCACTGGATGCGCAGGCAGCAGAAAATTCAACGATATCAGATGTATTTACAGATGTCAGTGAAAATTCCTGGTATGCAGAATATGTAAAGTTTGTATACGAAAAGGGCCTGATGACAGGTTATGATGGAGAATTTTCGCCGGAAGGAACGATGACACGAGCAATGCTCGTAGAAACACTGTACAGGATTGAAGGAAGTCCTGCAGTGACAGATTATACCAAATATCATGAATTGGTAGACGTAAAAGATGATGACTGGTGGGCAGCTTCCGTAGCGTGGGCATTAAATGCCGGTGTTGCGACCGGAGATATTGTTGCAAAGAAATTTAATCCGACAAGCTCTGTTACCAGAGAGGAAATCGCAACTTTCCTTTACAGATATGTACAGCTGAAGGGAAAAGATGTGTCACTGAGCAAACCTGCAGATGAAATTCTGGGAAATGCCAATGTCAGCAGCTGGGCGAAAGAAGCATTTGCATGGACTGTTGATAAAAATATGATCAAAGGTCTTCTGGAAACAGATGCGAACGGAAATACTGTTTACAATCTTCTTCCACAGGGAAAAGCGATCAGAGCACAGCTTGCAACGATTTTAACAAGATACACGGAAGAAGTAGAAGGTAACGAACCGACAAAGGATGATGTCATCCCGGATGCAAATCAGTATCGTTACCAGAAAGAAGAATTGGCTGCATTCTGTCACTTTGGTCCGAACACCTTCAATGAAATTGAATGGGGTGAACACTACGGAGACAGAGAACCATCAGATATCTTTTCACTGACAGAGAACTTTGATGCAGAAAAGATGATATCAACTTTGAAAGACGCAGGTTTTGAAAAAATCATCGTAACTGCAAAACATCATGATGGATTCTGTATCTGGAACAGTGAATATACAGATTACTCTGTAAAGAATACAACTTATGCAGAAAAGAATTATGATGACATGGGCGGAGATATCCTTGCAGAGATTTCTGCAGCATGTACAGAGTATGACATGGATATGGGATTATACCTTTCTCCATGGGATATTCATGAACCAAGCTATGGTTACTATGATGAAAACGGCAACCCGACAACCAAAGAAAATGACGTAAAAGACTACAACGATTACTATAACAATCAGTTAGAAGAAATCCTTGGCAGTGACAAATATGGAAATAATGGTCATTTTACAGAAGTATGGATGGATGGTGCCAAAGGAAGCGGTGCGAATGCACAGGAATATGATTTTGTCAGATGGTTTAATACCATTCAGAAATATGAAGGTAAAGCCGCAGGATATGATGCCGACTGTATGTTATTTGGTGCACAGGCATATACAACGGTTCGCTGGATCGGTAATGAATCCGGTTTTGCAAATACAACGACCTGGTCAAAATCAACTGTAAATAAAGCGAACAATACCATTGACAGTAATACGCAAGGTTATACCACGATGGGCTTTGAAAATGGAAACCAGTGGACAGTTCCGGAAGTTGATGCAAGAATTACAGATGGATGGTTCTGGGGAACTCAGAAATGTACACCAAAAACAATTGCAGATCTTGGAAATATGTACTTTAACTCCGTAGGACGTAATAGTGTACTGCTCTTAAATGTTCCGCCAAACAATCAGGGAACGGTAGATCAGGCAATTCTGGATCGTGTAACAGAATTTGGTAAGAATATCAAAGAAACTTTTGCGGAAAACCTTGCAAAAAATGCAACGATCACAGCTTCAGAAGTTCGATTAAATGATGAAGCATACAGCCCGTCCAATGTTGTAGACGGAAATGATGAAAGCTACTGGACAACCAACGATGGAACAACTGAAGGTACACTGACCATGAAATTTGATACTCCACAGGTATTTGATGTGGTATCAATCGAAGAATCCATCGAATTTGGTCAGAGAATTACAAGCTTCAAGGTAGAATACCGTAATGGGGAAGCAGGCGAATGGAAAACATTTGCAACCGGAACTACCATCGGCGGCAAACGTCTTTGCAGATCTTTTGCAGTAAAAGCTGATCAGGTAAGAATCACAGTTAGCACAGCGTCTACCGTTATTAAAGAACCAAACGTTCCAATGCTGAACGAAGTTGGTTTATACAAAGCAAGTGAAGGATTTGCGGCATCCAACGGTGCACCGGCAGGTATTGATGTGATCGATGAGCGTGATTCTGCATTTACATTCAAAGGAAGATGGGAAGACGGTTCCGGTTCTGCATTCGTGATCAACGGAACAGAAAAATGGGCAAATGCCGGAAACAGCTTTACCGTAGAATTTACAGGAAGCAAGATTTATCTCATTGGTACGAAGGATGATCCTAACCATGGAAAAGCAAATGTAAGTATTGACGACGGTGCAGCAACTGAGATCAATACAAACGGAACCTCCCGTAAGACCGGTCAGATCATTTACGAATCAGGAGATCTGACAGATGGAAAACATACATTGACATTAACCGCTACCGGAACCATCGGTATTGATGGTGCTTATGTGATCAACAATGGTGGTCTTGGTATGGTAGGGATTGAAAAGAATGCTTATACCATGAACGAAGACAGCACCATGGATGTGAAACTGGTACGTGTTGGTGGAGCTGGCAAAGAAGTAACTGTTACATTAACACCAAATCCGGGTTCTGCGATCCAGGATGACTTCAATACAGAACTGATCCAGACAGTTACTTTTGCTGCTGGAGAAACAGAAAAGACGGTACAGGTTCAGACCAGAAGAAATACAAATGCAACCGGTGATCGTCAGTTTACGGTTGAATTATCTTCTGCAGCGGACGATCTGATCCTTGGCTTCAATAAGAAGGCAACTGTAACGATCAAAGATACAGAAGCGGAACCGGAAAGAAGCGATAATTACAGCGCAGAAGATCCGTTTGTATTCCCAAGTGAAGTGGATGCAAGTGCAACGATGGAAGCAGAATTTGCAACAGAAGTAAACAACAGCAGCGATTCTGATTCTGATCCAAACTGGCCATTCGCAGTTGCCACTGGTAATTGGGCAAGCGGCGGAAAATTCCTGAACTGTATGGCATTTAAAGATACAGCAAAATTTGCTTATACAGCAGCAAAAGCAGGAACTTATGAAGTAACTGTAACCTACCGAAGCGGTTCTAATGACAATAAGATTGCATGGAGCGAAGAAGGCGGAAAGATTACAGCAGGTCAGGTAACAGCAGGCGCAGCTGACGGAGCAAAGAACACTCATACAGCAACCTTTGAACTGGTGATCACGGAAGCCGGAGCTGGTACTCTGGTAATCACAGCACCGGATACAGGTAAGGGACCACAGATTGATAAATTCGACATTGTATTAAAAACAATCGCTGAATAAGACAGATGTTTTAGATGGCAGGATGCAAAATGGGCATCCTGCCATTTTGCGTCTGTGGAATGGAAAAACTTATTGCCAAAAGATTATAGGAAAAGTATAATCGATATGTAATGTTATGAGAGGAGAACAGATATGAACCCACATCCATTGATCAGTATCATTATCCCGGTTTATAACGGGGAAAAGTATATTGCGGAATGTTTGGAAAGCATTCGGAAACAGAAATTTTCAGATTATGAGGTGATCGTGATCAATGATGGCAGCACAGATGAAAGCAGAAGGATCTGCGAGGAGATTGCACAGAGTGAGAAAAGGCTCAAGGTCTGTTCCATTGAAAATCAGGGAGTTTCTCATGCGAGGAATTTAGGCATTCAGTATGCAAAAGCTCCATGGATCCTGTTCCTGGATGGGGATGATTATCTGACAGGACAGTGTCTGGATGCATTTGCACAGTTGCTTCAGGATGGCAGTGACTGTATTTACGGGGATTACCTGCGGGGAACTGAAAGGAAAACAGAGCAGAAAAGTGCACAGGTCAAAGCGGAGGATGTACTGAAGATGACTTTAGATCCGGTGAATCAAAATCTGCTACCGGCATTTTATCAGCTGAAAAGTTCCACTTTAAACAGTGCCTGCGGGAAACTTTATGCAAAGAAAATCCTGACGGTACATGGGATTGCATTTGATGAGAAACTGAAATTAAGTGAGGACTTCTTTTTTAATGTGAATTATTTAAGAAAGGTCCAAAAGGTAACGCTGAGCAATCTTCCGGTGTTTGTTTATCGGGAAAACGGGGATTCGGCCAGCAGCAATTTTAAAGAAGAACATTTGGAAAACCGTCTTTATCTTTTTGAAAGATTAAGGGAACTCTGCCCGGAAAGTGACGTTTTTGTGCTTTCGACCCTATTGGAACTGGTCTGCAGGATTGAAAAATATACACAGGCAGAGAAAAAAAAGAAACTGGAAAAAGAAGTGACGGCTTTTTTGGAAAAATATAGGACATCGATGGATCTGAAGGGAAAAGCGTTGTCTATCGGCAGATGGAAAAATAAGGTTTTTTGTTGCTGTGGGCAGTTGCTTTTGAAAGGCATCTATGCGCCGGCTTTTTTGATTTTAAATTTTTACGTTAAGGTAGCTAAAGGAAAGATATAATATGCGAGAAACAGGCAGAACATTTAATGCGATCAGAAATATGATCTTTGGAATACTTTTGAAGGTTGTACAGATTATTATCCCATTGCTGATGAGAACGGTCATGATCTATTTTATCGGGGTAGAATACCTGGGACTGAGCGGATTGTTTACCTCCGTGCTTCAGATCTTGAATCTGGCAGAATTGGGGATCTCTCAGGCAATGACTTTTTCTATGTACAAACCGGTGGCAGAAAATAACAGGGAAAAGATCTGCCAGCTTCTGAATCTGTATAAACGATACTATTTCTGGATCGGACTGGTTGTTTTGGTCATTGGTGTTGCCTTGTTTCCGTTTTTGCCGCATTTGATCAGCGGCGAAGTGCCGGATGATATCAATATTTATATATTATATGTGATCTATCTGATCACGACGGTAAGCTCCTACTGGATGTTTACCTATCGAAGCAGTCTTTTGGAAGCACATCAAAGAAACGATGTGATCAGCAAGGTGCGTCTGGGGACCAATATGCTGCAGTTTGCATTACAGTTTGTGGTGCTGATCTTATATAGAAATTATTATCTTTATATTGTGATCCAGCTGTTGGTTCAGATTATTTATCAGATCGTGCTTTGTTATGTCGTAAAAAAGGTTTATCCGGAATTTCGGCCGGAGGGAGAAGTTCCGAAGGAAGAACGTGCCGCCATCACTCAGAAGGTGAAGGATCTTGCAACCTCAAAATTTGGTGCTGTGATCCTAAATTCCAGTGATACGATTGTGATTTCCGCCTTTTTGGGGTTATCTGTCTTAGGTGTATATCAGAATTATTATTATATTTTAACTTCTGTGATCGGGATGATCGCTATGATCATGTACGGAGCGACAGCCGGGATCGGCAACAGCATTGTGATGGAAGACCGGGAAAAGGTTTATGGTGATTTTTATGATTTTTCCTTTATCATTTCCTGGATCGTTTGTATTTGTACCTGCTGCTTTTTATGTCTTTATCAGCCGTTTATGAAGCTGTGGGTTGGTGAGGAACTGATGCTGGATTTTTCAGCGGTCATCCTTTTTTGTATTTATTTTTACATTTATGAGTTTAATCAGCTGTTTAATCTGTATAAGGATGCAGCAGGGCTGTGGCACAAGGATAAATTCCGTCCGCTGATCACTTCGCTGACCAATCTTTTGATGAATGTGATCCTGGTTCAGTATATTGGAATTTATGGGGTGCTGCTTTCTACAGTTCTCAGTGTTTTGATCGTGGGAATGCCATGGCTGCTTCATAATCTGTTTGGGTCTCTGTTTCAGAGAGCAATCGGTGGATATCTGAAAAAACTGCTGATCTATGTTTTGGTGACACTGATTTCCTGTGGTGTGACCTATGTTTGCTGCAGCAAGATTTTGGCGGAGGGATTTTTGGCATTGATCCTGCGCGGAATGATTGCGGTAGCAGTTCCGGTACTCCTTTATACGGCATTGTTCTGTAAAACGAAGGAATTTCGTAAAATGATGGGATTACTGGGAAGATATTCGAAATTATTGATAAAAGAGAAATGATGAAAAGAATTTATTTGAAAGCATTTGCACAGAAAAATTTTGGAGATGACCTGTTTGTTAGGATCTTGTGTGAACGATATCCGGAGACCCGTTTTTATATCAGTTGTCCGACGGATGCGGATCAGGCATTTGAAAAGATACAAAATCTGACCATTATGAATCGAAAACATTGGAAAGGATCGCTTCTTCAAAATTTCAGACGGTTATTAAAAAAAACAGGTATGGATTTGAAATTTCCCTTTGATGGGCAGGTATATATTGGAGGGTCTGTTTTTATAGAACCTGCAGGATGGAATCGAAATCATGGATATGAGGCTTTGATGTATCGGTATAAACAAAGCCGTAAACTTCCGTTTTTTATTCTGGGGGCTAATTTTGGACCCTATAAAGATCCGGCGTTTTTGGAGATTCATAAAAGATACTTTGCAAATGAGGTTCAGGATCTTTGTTTTCGTGATCAGCAGTCAAAGGATCTGTTTCCGGAATTAAAGAATGTGCGGTTTGCACCGGATATTGTCTGTACCCTGGAGATTCCAAAGCGGGAAAAAGAGCCATTGGTTTTGATCTCCTGTATTTATGATCATGGAGTAGAAGGTGTGGAACCTTTTGATAATCAGCTTTATGAAGATCAAATGGTAAGAATCTGCAAAAATTATCAGAAAGCCGGAAAAAAGGTTTGTTTGCTGACTTTTTGCGGGAAACAGAAGGATCAGGTGATGTGTGAGCGGATCCGGCGGAGAGTAAATCATCCGGATATTTTTACGGAGGCATATGAGGGAGATTTGGATCGGATTTTAGAACTTTTTGCTAGGGCAGAATATGTGATTACTTCCAGATTTCACGGGATGATTTTGGGATGGCTGGCGCGGATTCCTGTATTTCCGATCAGTTATAACAATAAAACCAGACAGGTCATTGAAGATTATGGATTTGAGGGACAGCATTGTTCGGTCAGCCGGTTTTCTGAACTTGATTTTTCAGTGATCCATGAAAATTTTGCGAAGGGATATGTATTTGACATAGACAGGATCTCTTTGGAGGCACAGAAGCAGTTTGCTGTTTTGGATCATTTTTTAAAGGAGAGCGAAAGTGATTAGTATCATTGTACCGGTTTATAATGTAGAGGCATATCTTGATCGTTGTGTGGAAAGTCTGACGTGCCAGACCTGTCAGGATCTTGAAATTTTGCTGATCGATGATGGATCAACGGATCAAAGTGGAACAATTTGTGACCAATGGCAGAAAAGAGATGACAGAATCAGAGTTTTACATCAGAAAAACAGCGGAGTCAGTGAGGCACGAAATGCGGGACTGCAGATGGCAAAGGGAGAATATCTGTTTTTCGTAGATGCAGATGACTGGCTGGAGAGGGACTGTCTTTTGGAAATGCTGTTACATATGGAGGAAGAGACTGATTTTGTAAGCTGTGATTTTCGGACAGTTGAGGAAGAAGGATGCATGCATCCGGTATATACCTATCCGGATATTTATGGAAAGATTGACCGGTCTCAGGGGATTCGGGACTATTATGAATCAAAACTTTATACAAAGACGATCTGGGGAAAACTCTATAGAAGGGATTTGTGGAAACGGGTGAAATTTCCGAAGCTGGCCTATTCGGAAGATACCTATGCCATGTTTGAAATCCTGGAGAAAACACAGAATATTTATCTGATGGATCAGAAATATTATGATTATCTGCAAAGAGCAGGCGGCGCAAGTCACAGGGAAGACCAGAAATATTATGAAGATACCTTGGTAACTTTGGAATGGAATTACAGGAAGGCAGTAAAGCAATATAAAGAGTATTCTCAACGGGCAGCACAGGATTATATCAAAAGTGCGTATGCGCTGTTGAAGATTTATGCAGGTCAGGGGGAACGCAAAAAAGCGCTGGATCTGGTCCGGAAAATGCAGACCGTAAAAAAGGAAAGCCTGAAAGGAGCGCAGATCCGTTCTATTAGATTGCTGGCGCTGCCGGCAGGAATGGTATATCGTTTGATCTGTTTGAAAGAAAAGTGATAGAAGGAGGAGAAAAATATGGCATGGTACGACGAGGCAGTATTCTATCATATTTATCCGCTGGGGCTTACAGGAGCACCCAAACAAAATACTTATGAGGAACCGGTACACCGGCTCAATGAGTTGCTGCCGTGGATTTCTCATATAAAAAATCTGGGATGCAATGCACTTTACATTGGCCCCTTGTTTGAGTCAGTAGGTCATGGTTACGAGACTACGGACTATAAAAAATTGGACAGCAGACTGGGAACCAATGAGGATCTGACCAATTTTGTGGCAGAATGTCATGCCCAGGGCATCCGTGTGATCCTGGACGGGGTATTTAACCATACCGGCAGGGATTTCTTTGCATTTCAGGATCTTAAGAAAAACAGAGAAAATTCTCCCTATAAAGACTGGTATTGTAATGTGAATTTTTGGGGAAATAATTCCTATCAGGATGGATTTTCTTATGAAAACTGGGGCGGTCACGATCTTTTGGTAAAATTAAATCAGTGGAATCCGGCAGTGCGGGATTATATCTGTGATGTGATCCGTTTTTGGGTCAATGAATTTGATATTGATGGCATTCGTCTGGATGCGGCCGATGTGATGGATTTTGAATATATGAAGGCAATCCGTCGTGTTGCCAACGAAGTAAAACCGGAATTCTGGTTGATGGGTGAGGTGATCCATGGAAACTATTCCCGCTGGGCCAATGAAGAAACCCTTCATACTGTAACAAATTATATGCTCCATAAGGCATTGTTTTCCGGACATAATGATCATAATTACTTTGAAATCGCACATACGATCAAGTATGTCAGCGGTATGGTTGGTGATCGTTTGAGACTTTACAGTTTTGTGGATAATCATGATGTGGAGAGGATTTATACAAAACTGAATCATAAAGAACATTTTGTACCAGTACACATTATGCTTTATACATTGCCGGGAATCCCGTCAATTTATTATGGGTCAGAGTTTGGGATTGAAGGCAGAAAAGAACGTTTTTCTGACGATTCCCTGCGTCCGGCACTGAATTATGAGGATTATAAAAATGCGATCCGGGAAAATCCGCTGACAAAGCTGATCGCAGATCTTGGAAGGATCAGAAAGGAAACACCTGCGCTCTGTTATGGGGAGTATCGGGAACTTCTTTTACAGACGACTCATTTTGCTTACGCAAGAACCTTGGATGGAAAATCCGTGATCGTTACCGTAAATAACGGGGATCAGGAAGTCTGGATGGATCTTCCGGCTGATGCGGCAGAATATGCAGGTGCTTTAAGTGGAGAACGGATCCAGGCAGATGGTGGAAGGATTCGGGTAAATGTCAGAGATAATTCCGGTGAGATCTGGCTGCCGGTTTAGATTGGACAAACAATAAGAAAGAGGGTGTATGATGATCATACACCCTCAATTTTTATGTGGATTAGTTTTCTACAACTTCAAGAACATCCATCGGACATGCCTTTGCACAGATACCACATGCAATACATTTGGAAGCTGTTTCAGAATCTTCTGCTTTGACCATTAAGCCAAATGGACAGGCTTCCACGCATTTGCCACATCCTGTACAGAGTTTTTTGTTTACCATGTAAACGCCTTTTGCGTTCTGTTTGATAGCTCCGGCAGGACAGACTTCTGCACATTTACCGCACTGTGGACAAGCCATTGGGCGAACAGATTTTTTCTCTACGATCTGAATACAGGATTTATCCGGATCAAATTCTTTGTAAAATGCCTGGGAACATGCTTCTACACATGCAAGACATGCCATACAGGTACTTCCTTTTTTGACTGTTAATTTTTTCATATGTTTACCTCTCAATATCATATTCTACATTGAATATAAGGTATTTTGCAGTTAAAAGCAAGACGTTAGGAGATACTAACTCTCAATATTTTTCAGAACCTGAAAAATGCTGAGATTTTCTTCTCTGGAGATCCTTGCCAGATCTTCATATTCATATTTGGAACGCCGGACACCGTAACCGGAATAATCTTTTCGGCGGATCGTACCATAAGGGGTTTCCAAGGAATGGATCTGCCGTTTCAGGATACTTCGGTGAATCTTTGTTTCTCGGATTCCTGCGGTGGAAGTGTGCTGAAAGATCGCATGGATCAGAGCTGTTTTTGTTTTTTGGGAGCAGATGACACAGATCAGGGTTCCCGGTCTGTTTTTTTTCATCTGAACAGGCAGGGTAAAGGCATCGACAGCTCCCGCAGCAAAAAAACGCTCCAGTGCAAATCCAATCTGTTCTCCGGTCATATCATCCACGTTGCAGTTTAATTCGTACATTTCTTCTTCCGGATCTTTTGCCTCTCCAAACATGGCACGTAGACAGTTGGCGGCTTCAAAATCCTTTTTTCCCATGCCGTAGCCGGTGGAAAGAAGAGTCATCAAAGGCATGCTGCCAAAGTCATCCGCAAAATGTTTTAAAAGGGCAGCCCCGGTAGGCGTGCAAAGCTCCCCTAAGATCTGTCCGCCGTAGATTGGACAACCTTTTAAGATCTGTGCGGTAGCAGGTGCCGGAACGGGAAGGATCCCGTGGGCGCAGTGAACCTGTCCGCTTCCTACATGGATGGGAGATACAATGATCTGATCCGGAGAAAGTTTATCCAGCAAAAAACATACGGCAGTAATATCTGCCAGGGCATCCAGATTTCCGACTTCGTGAAAATGAATTTCATTGACAGGCATCTGATGTATCTGACTTTCAGCGTCAGCGATCAGGTGATAAACTTCCAGAATTTCTTTTTTTAGATGTTCAGGAATGTGAATCTGTGCCACAAGATGTTCGATCTGGTGGAGAGAACGGTGGGAATGTCCTTTTTCGTGTTCATGGCCGGCATGTAACTCGTCTTCTTCCGTTCCATGGATCTTTACCTGAATGCGGGTTCCGTGGATCCCGCATTTTGAAGTTGTTTCCATACAATATTCGACATGGGGGATATTTTTTGTGTTTAACTCCTGTAAAATTTCTTCCGGATGTGGAAAAAGTTCTAACAGGGCAGCTGTGAGCATATCTCCGGCGGCTCCCATGCTGCAATCTAAATATAAGGTTTTCATGATTTTTTCTCCATATGATTGATTCTACTGGCGGAAAATCCGGCGCCAAAGCCATTGTCAATGTTGACGACGGTAACACCGCTGGCACAGGAGTTCAGCATGGAAAGAAGTGCGGAAATACCACCGAAAGAGGCACCGTAGCCGACGCTGGTAGGCACCGCGATCACAGGGCAGCTGGCAAGACCGCCGATTACACTGGCGAGTGCACCTTCCATTCCGGCAACTGCAATGATCACACTGGCCTCCATGATCTCGTCGAGGTGCGAGAGCAGCCGGTGCATTCCGGCGACACCAACATCATAAAGACGAACCACTTCATTGCCTAGAAATTCTGCAGTCAGTGCGGCTTCTTCAGCGACCGGAAGATCACTGGTACCGCCGGAAGCAACCAAAATTTTTCCCATTCCATCGGGGGTTGGAAAATCTCCGAGAATGCCGATTTTGGCCTGGGCGTGATAGGTCAGCTTGTGTTTTTTTAAGACACACTCAGCTGCTTCTTCCGATAAACGCGTGATCAGGATCTGTTCCTGACCATTTTTTTTCATGGTGTCACAGATGCCCAGGATTTGTGTCGGTGTTTTTCCGGCGCCATAAATGACCTCGGCAGTTCCCTGACGCATTTTCCGGTGAAGATCTACTTTGGCATATCCAATATCCTCAAAAGGCTCTTTTTTGAGTTCCAGAAGTGCTTTTTCAAGGGAAATCTCATTTTGTTTATATTGTTCTAAAATTGTTTTGATATCACTCATGGGCGTACCTCTAAATCTAATGTTACGGAAGAATAATCCGGTTTCAGCCGCTTTAGGATCTCTTTTCTGTGAAACAGCAGTTTTTCCAACTGTTCTTCTCTTACCTGAATTTTTGCGGAAGTTCCGGAAAGGCGTATGCGAAAATCCTGAAATCCGAGTTCGAAGAGTACATTTTCTGCAGCTTCTGTAGCGGCAAGTTTCTGGGAAGTAATTTCAGTTCCTGCCGGGATTCTGGTAGCGAGACAGGCATAGGCGGGCTTGTCCCAGGTGAAAAGTCCTGCATCCCTAGAGCGGCTTCGAACTTCTTCTTTGGTAATGCCGCATTCTCTTAAAGGAGAACGTACGGATAATTCCGTTAAAGCCCTCATGCCCGGACGGTCAGCGGCATCATCAGAAGCATTGGTGCCGTCGATGAGCGTATCGAATCCGTCTTCTTTTGCAGCCTTTTGGATGGCTGAAAAAATTTTCTGCTTGCAGTAATAGCAGCGGTTTGGCGGATTTGAAGCAATCACCGGTTCGGATAAAACATCCAGAGAAAGTACGGTCAGTTTTGCACCAAGTTCTTTGGAAAGCCGGAGCGCATCTTCCAGTTCAAATTGCGGCTGAAAAGGCGATTTCACGTAGTAGGCGTGAATATGTTGAGCCAAATGCATTCCTTCATATAATAAATATGCCGAGTCCACACCGCCGGAAAAGGCAAGTGCGACGGAAGGATGTTCTTGAAAAAAATCTTTTAAATTCATGATTATGCTCCGTTTAAAATCTTTATACAAATGTTAATCTTTTCAAAAAGATAAGTCAATGTAAAACGAAGATTTTTATCCCGGGGGGAGGCTTGTGAAAAAAATAACTATCTGTTAAAGTATCATCAGAGAATGAAATGGAGAATGATTATGAACAAGAGAATTCTAGGGATACTTCTGACAGTGGTTCTGACAGCCACTGCTTTTGTTGGATGCGGTAATGAAAAGCGTGGGACAACTCGGAATAATATGACATCTGACGGATCGAAGGCTTCGGTGATCGTAGCCATGGGGCCAAGTTCAGAACCGGAAGCGGGATTTGATCCGGCCTATGGATGGGGGGCAGGAGAACATGTGCATGAACCCCTGATCCAGAGTACCTTAACGGTGACAACGGCAGATCTTGAGATTGGCTATGATCTTGTAACGGATATGGAAGTGAGCGAAGATGGGCTGACGTGGACGGTAAAGATCCGGGAGGATGTGAAATTTACGGATGGTGAACCGTTGACGGCGCGGGATGTGGCATTTACTTATAATACAGTTAAGGAAACCAGTTCGGTCAATGATTTTACCATGTTAAAAGAGGCTGTCGCAGTGGATGATACAACGGTAGAATTTCAGATGGAAAGGGCCTATGCAATCTGGCCATATACCATGGCGGTTGTAGGAATTGTGCCGGAGCATGCCTATGGTCCGGATTATGGATCCCATCCGATTGGTTCTGGACGCTATGTGATGAAACAGTGGGATAAAGGTCAGCAGATCATTTTGGAGGCAAATCCGGACTATTACGGAGAAGAAGTCAAAATGAAAAAGGTGACCATTGTATTTATGGAGGAAGATGCAGCTTTTGCGGCGGCAAAGGCGGGTCAGGTAGATCTTGCATATACGGCGGCTTCCTATTCGGAACAGAGCATTGGCGGCTATGAACTGCTAGCCTTTGCATCGGTAGATAACCGTGGATTTAACCTTCCGGCGGTACCACAGACCACAGATGCGAATGGCAATGTGATCGGCAACGATTTTACCAGTGATGTGCGTGTAAGAAGAGCCATTAATATTGGAATTGATCGGGAGCAGATGATTGAAAATGTAATGTACGGTTATGGAACCCCTGCATATAGCGTGTGTGATAAGATGCCTTGGTACAATGAAGCTTCTGAAGTGAGCTATGATCCGGAAGGGGCAGAAGAACTTCTTGATCAGGCAGGCTGGATTCTGTCAGAAAAAGATGGCATCAGAGAAAAGAACGGTGTAAAGGCAGCCTTCCGGCTGTTATATCCGGCAAGTGATTCAGTGAGACAGATGCTGGCGGCGGAAACGGCAAATCAGTTGAAAAATCTGGGAATTGAGGTTACCATAGAAGGCGTTGGCTGGGATACTGCGTATACCAGAGCCTTGGCGGAACCACTGATGTGGGGTTGGGGTGCTCATACACCGATGGAATTTTATAATATTTATCATACGGTAGGAGAGACGGCAGAATATTCCCCTTATGCAAATGAAAAAGTTGACCAATATATGGATGAGGCATTGAGTGCCGGAAGTTTGGAAGAATCCTATGAACTTTGGAAAAAGGCACAGTGGGATGGAAAAACCGGTGTCACCCAGGAGGGGGATATTCCGTGGATCTGGCTTGCCAATATCGACCATCTTTACTGGTCAAGAGAAAATCTGAATGTCGCAGAACAAAAACTGCATCCGCATGGACACGGTTGGTCGATCGTAAATAATGTTGACCAGTGGACATGGGACTAAATTTCGTGTATAAATAATAGAGAAATGTTTGGGCGGAGCCATTTTCATGGCTCCATTTGCCCGTTGTGGAGGAAAACACCGGTGAGGGATCAGTTACGGTTTTTATTGAAAAATTTCATAAGGATGGTCTTGCTTTTGGCAGCGGTGAGCATTGTGGCCTTTCTATTGGTCAGTGCTTCACCCATTGATCCCCTGCAGGCAAATGTCGGGCAGGCAGCGCTGGGTTCCATGAGTGCGGAACAGATTGCGAAGCTGGAAGAATACTGGGGAGTCGGCATACCGCCCCTGGAACGTTTTCTTTCCTGGGCGTCTGACTTTTTCCGGGGAGATTTAGGAGTATCTTTGCTGTATCGTCAGCCGGTGGTGGAAGTGATTGCCGTGAAACTGGAAAATTCTCTGTGGCTGATGTGTCTGGCGTGGGTAATTTCCGGAGTTGTGGGATTTGTGCTGGGGATTTTCGCAGGTGTCAAAAAGGATACCTGGATTGACCGACTGATCAAAGGATATTCCCTTTTGATTGCCAGTACCCCGGCTTTCTGGCTTGCCCTGGTGCTTTTGATGGTATTTGCGGTATGGCTGAAGGTCCTTCCGATCGGTTTAAGTGTGCCGATCGGCGTGGAAGCTGGCAGTGTAACATTAGCAGACAAGATCCAGCATGCCATTTTGCCGGCACTGACTTTAAGTATTACAGGAATTTCAAATATGACACTGCATACCCGTGAAAAAATGATTGAAATCATGGAAAGTGATTATGTATTATTTGCGAAAGCCAGAGGGGAAAGTACTTGGAGTATCGTAAAAAATCACGGGCTCCGTAATGTGCTGCTTCCGGCGATCACGCTTCAGTTTGGATCGATCAGTGAAATTTTTGGAGGTTCTGTTTTGGTGGAACAGATCTTTTCCTATCCGGGATTGGGACAAGCTGCGGTTGCCGCAGGCACCGGAAGTGATGTGCCGTTGCTGCTGGGAATTACCGTGATCAGCGCAGCCATAGTCTTTGGGGGCAATCTGGCAGCAAATATGCTTTATGGCATTGTAGATCCAAGGATCAGAAGGGGAGGAAAACGTTCATGAAAAAGTTAAACGGAAGATCTCTGGCACTGATCTTGTTTGGAGCAGCGGTGGGATTTTTGATCCTGATCACCATTTTAGGTACGGTATATGCAGAAGAAGCCATGGTGGTTGATTTTACGAGAAAAAATTTAGCTCCCTGCAGATCTTATATTTTTGGAACGGACTGGATGGGTCGCGATATGTTCTTAAGAACGATGACAGGGTTGTCGATGAGTATTCAGATTGGTCTTTTGGCTGCCGGAGTCAGTTCCATCATTGCCTTTGTGCTAGGAACACTGGCAGCAACCATGGGAAAGATGGTAGATTCTGTGATTACATGGATGATTGATCTGGTCATGGGGATTCCTCATATTTTATTGTTGATCCTGATTTCCTATGCGTTTGGAAAAGGTTTTCGAGGGGTTGTGATCGGCGTTGCATTCACCCATTGGACTTCTCTGGCACGATTGATCAGAAGTGAGGTTTTGCAGTTAAAAGAGGCAACTTATATTCAAGTGGCGGAAAAATTGGGGAAAAGCAAGCTGGAAATTGCATGGAAGCATATGGTTCCTCATTTGCTGCCTCAGTTTGTAGTGGGGCTGATTTTGTTGTTTCCGCATGCGATCTTGCATGAAGCAAGCATTACATTTTTGGGATTTGGTCTGTCTCCGGAGCAGCCGGCGATTGGGATTATTTTAGAGGAAAGTATGACCCATCTTGCCATGGGAAGATGGTGGCTGGCATTCTTTCCGGGACTTTTATTGGTATTTACCGTTGTATTATTTGATGTGGCAGGGGAAAGCCTTCGAAAAATTCTGGACCCTGCAAGTGCACATCAGTAGGAGGAACTATGGACGAGCGAAAAGTGATTTTGGATATCCGGAATTTTTCTATCGCATTTGAACAATATGAAAATGGATTTCAAAAGACTTCCCTGCCGACCATCCGTGAACTGGATGTGACCATCCATGAAGGGGAAATGGTAGCAGTGGTAGGATCCAGCGGATCCGGAAAAAGCCTGCTTGCTCATGGAATTTTGGGGATTCAGCCGTATAATGCGGTGCTTGGGGGCGAAATCTATTATGATGGTGCGATTTTAACGGAAGAACGAAAGGCGGCACTTCGTGGAAATGAAATCGTATTGGTGCCTCAAAGTGTGGCATTTTTGGATCCGCTGATGAAGATCGGGCCGCAGATCAGAAAAGGGAAAAAGGATCCGGCAGTGAAAAAAAAGCTGGACGGGATTTTTGAAGGATTTCATTTGAAAAAAGAAGTGCAGGAGCTGTATCCTTTTGAATTATCCGGCGGAATGAACCGCCGTGTACTGGTTTCGACAGCTTTGATGGGGAATCCGAAACTGGTGATCGCAGATGAACCAACGCCGGGACTTCATATGGATATGGTGCGGCGTGTAATGAGCCATTTCAGGGAAATGGCAGACCAGGGAGCGGGTGTGCTTTTGATCACCCATGATCTGGAACAGGCACTGGAAGTTGCTGACAGGGTCGTAGTATTTTATGCCGGAACGACGGTAGAAGATGCGGATGTGAAAGATTTTGAAAAAGAGGGAAATCTTCGTCATCCTTACACAAAGGCACTGTGGAGAGCCTTGCCACAGAATGGATTTCAATTTATTTCCGGGGTACAGCCCTATGTGAAAGATCTTCCGAAGGGATGTCCTTTTGGTCCAAGATGTGAAAAGTGTACACCGGAGTGTGAACAGGCACTTCCTTACCGGGAACTCCGGGGAGGAAGAGTACGCTGTATTCATGCAGAGTAGGAGAACAGATATGATATTGGAAGCAAAAAATATCTCATTTCGATATGGAAAAGACACCAGACAGATTTTGGATCATTTCAGCCTGTCTGTAGAGAGTCATGAAAGGGTAGGGATCATTGCACCCAGCGGATTTGGAAAGACCACGTTTTGCAAAATCTTAGCGGGCTATGAACAGCCGGATTCCGGTGAGATCCTTCTGGATGGGAACCCTTTGTCGTCTTACGGGGGCTATTGTCCGGTACAGATGATCTGGCAGCATCCGGAGCAGGTGGTAAATCCAAGGCTTCACATGAGTGCAGTTTTGGAAGAAGGAGATGAGATCGAAGGGCGGATCATTGATGGACTGGGCATTGAAAAAGACTGGCTGAACCGTTATCCGACAGAGTTGTCCGGCGGAGAAATGCAGCGTTTCTGCATAGCCAGAGCTTTGGGAAAACGTACCCGCTTTATTTTAGCGGATGAGATCACCACCATGTTGGATCTGATCACTCAGAGTCAGTTGTGGAGCTTTCTGATCAGGGAAGTTAAGGAACGGGAAATCGGGCTGCTGGCAGTCAGCCACAGCATGCCGCTTCTTGAAAATGTCTGTACCAGATTACAGGAATTAGAAAAATGCGTTTAGGAGAAAATAGATTTCATGAAAAGAAAAAATTTTAAGGCACTTTTGCCCATCGGCGTGTTTCTGGTCATGTACCTGGGACTTGGGATTTTGTTTGAATATGGAATGAAGATTCCGATGGGATTTTATAATGTTCCTATTGTAGTTGCTTTTTTGGCAGCGCTTTTGGTAGCTTGTGTGCAGAATCCTTCGTTAAAATTTGATGATAAATTAGAGATTATGGCCAAAGGTGTAGGGGATAAAAACATCATTACAATGATCCTGATCTTTATGACGGCGGGGATTTTTGTCGGCGTGGTGGGGAGAAGCAGTGCGCAAAGTGTTGCCTATTTTCTGCTTTCTGTGATTCCGACAAAATATGCGGTGCTGGTGTTGTTTGTAGTGAGTGCCTTTGTTTCGATTGCGATGGGAACTTCTGTAGGAACCATCACCCTGATTACGCCCATCGCAGTGGCGTTGTCAGGGAGTACCAGTTTTGAAATGCCTCTCTGTGTTGGGGCGGTGGTCAGCGGTGCAATGTTTGGTGATAATCTGTCATTTATATCAGATACGACCATTGCGGCATGCAACGGTCAGGGCTGTGCCATGAAAGATAAGTTTCGGGAAAACTTCTGGATCGCCTGTCCGGCGGCACTGGCGACGCTGCTGATCCTGATGGTCAGATCTGCAGGCGCAGATGTGACGGAAACAGTTGTAGGCGAATATCATCTGATCCAGATTATTCCTTACGTGCTCGTTTTGATTGGCGGGATCATTGGCATCAATGTATTTGTAGTTCTTCTGCTTGGAATTGGCTGCGGATCTGTGATCATGTTGGCGACGAAAGCCACGGCGGCAGCAGATCTTTTGGCGAATATGGGATCCGGTGCGGCAGGAATGTTTGAAACGACCATTGTGGCGATTCTGGTATCTGCAATCTGTGCATTGATCGCAGAATATGGAGGATTTGAGGCACTGCTTGATCTGATCAAACGGATCTTTAAAGGAAAGCGGAGCGGAGAGTTTGGCATGGGGCTTTTGGTGGGAGCGATGGATATTGCAACTGCAAACAATACCGTAGCCATTGTGATGGCAAATCCTATTGCAAAAGAAATGGCAGAGGAGTATGATATTTCTCCGAAAAGAGCTGCCTCAGTTCTGGATACCTTTTCCTGTATTTTTCAGGGCATCATTCCCTATGGGGCACAGATGCTGGTGGCGGTTTCTACAGCCATGGAATTAGGCTATGAGGTGAGTGCATTTCAGATATTGCCAAATCTGACCTATCCGTATATGCTGTTTCTTAGTTCTATGGTATTTATTTTTGTAGTAAGAGAAAGAGGATAATGAACTTATGAAAAAACAGGAATTTTTGGAGGGGATCCGTGACGGGATTCCCATTTGTCTGGGCTACTTTTCTGTGTCCATGGCATTTGGTTTAAGTGCTGTTTTGTCCGGGATCCCCGCATGGGCGGCAGTTGTAATCTCGCTGACCAATCTTACCAGTGCGGGACAGTTTGCAGGGATAAATCTGATCACGGCACAGGGGGCGCTGGCGGAAATTTGTCTGACTACCTTGGTTATTAATATCAGATATTTTCTCATGTCTATCTCAGTGTCACAGAAGGTAGAACAGAAAATGAAGATGAAAGAACGTCTGGCGGTGGCATTTGGGATCACAGATGAAATTTTTGCAGTTTCCATGCAAAGAGATCATGAATTGACAACAACTTATATGGCAGGCTTGATCTTAGGACCGCTGGTGGGCTGGACAGGCGGAACTCTGGTAGGGGCTGTGGTAACTTCGTTTATGCCGGAAATCCTGTCCAATGCATTTGGCATTGCTTTATATGGGATGTTTATTGCGATCATTGTGCCGCCGGCTAGAGAACATAAAAATGTACTTTTTGCAGTGGTACTAGCGATCGCAGCCAGTGTGGCATGTACCTATCTCCCGGTGATCAGGGAACTTTCCAGCGGCTGGACCATTATTTTGATCACTCTAGTGGTATGTCTGATTGCAGCCTGGTTGTTTCCGGTGGAAGAAGGTGAGGGAGAATCATGAGTACAGCTTATATCATTGCAGGAATCGCCTGCATGGCACTGGTCACTTATCTGATCAGAATGCTTCCGATGGTCATTTTTCGGAAAAAGATTACCAGTGTAAGAATCCGGTCTTTTTTATATTATGTGCCTTACGCAGTGCTTTCTGCGATGACCTTTCCGGCAATCTTTGGAAGCACGGGAACGACGGCAAGTGCGGCGGCTGGCTGTGCGGTAGCAGTGATTCTTGCATATTTCAAAAAAGGACTTCTGACAGTGGCAGTCGGTGCGGCAGCAGCGGTTTATATCGTACAGATGCTCGGATTTTAACAGGTTGAGAAGAAAGGAAAACATATGGAATTATTATTAGCCATTTTATTGTTGATCGTAGGGTTTGTGCTGCTTATGAAAGGGGCAGACTGGTTTGTAGATGGTGCGGCAGGAATTGCGGCACGTTTTGGGATTCCTCAGCTGGTAATCGGGCTTACCATTGTGGCCATGGGAACCAGTGCACCAGAGGCGGCTGTCAGCATTACTGCGGCAACTTCGGGAAATGCAGGAATCACCATTGGGAATATTGTGGGAAGCAACATTTTGAATGTGCTTCTGATCCTGGGGATCACGGCTGTGATCATTTCTGTGCCGGTTCAGAAATCTACCATTCAATGGGAAATACCTTTTATGCTGCTGATCACCATCGCTCTGACTTTTCTCGGAATGACAGATGGTCAGATCGTTTTGTGGGAAGGCATTGTTTTATGGGGGCTGTTTTTGCTCTATCTGGCCTATCTGTTTCGTATGGCAAAAAATGGTACCGCAGAGGAAGAAGAGGAAATGCTTCCGCTTTGGAAACAGCTTCTGATGCTTGTCGTCGGCATTGTATGTATTGTTTTTGGAAGTGATCTTACCGTGGATCATGCAACAGTGATTGCAAAAATCCTAGGAATGGATGATCGTCTGATCGGCCTTACCATTGTGGCGTTTGGGACTTCCTTGCCGGAGCTTGTAACTTCTGTGACTGCGGCAAGAAAAGGAAAGGCAGATATTGCCATCGGAAATATTGTGGGAAGCAATATTTTTAATATTTTGTTTGTTGTGGGTACCACAGCTTTGATTACACCGGTAACATTTGCTTCGGGATTTTTGATCGATACGGGGATTGCTCTGGCAGCAGGTCTGCTTTTGTGGATTTCGGTATGCAAAGACCGGAAATTAAAGAGACCGGCAGGGATCCTGATGCTTTTGGTATATGCGGCGTATTTTGTATATCTGATCATGGGATTGTAAATAAGAAAAGGCAGCAGTGGCTGTCTTTTTTTGTTTATCTGTCTTGTTCTTGTTTTGTGTGGAAATGTCTATGTACAAAAAATGGAATTAATGTTATATTATAAGGTGACAAAATTATTTTCATTAAATAAGAAAGGGGAAAACAATGAAAAAGATTTACAAACGTGTGATAGCATATCTTTTGGTAGCTATCATGGTAAGTTCAACGTTCATGGGGTGGATGCCGGCAATGGAAGTACAAGCGGCAGAAACTGCTAGGACGTGGGTTGTGCTCACCGGCGGTACAAACAATGCAGGTGGACACGTTTACGGAAATGCAGCCCAGAAAGGTCCATTGTTCTACACAGACAGTGAAAAGACCATGACAAGCGGTGGAACCATTTCCATGGCTTTAAAGCCAAGCAATAACTGGGGTGTATTCTACAGTTATATTGATGACAGCAACTGGCTGTACGTAGGACACGATGGAAGCAGCGGATGGTACTACCAGTACAAATGGAACGGACAGGAAGCCTATCCGCAAATCTCCGGACTTCCAGAGTATGAAGAGGGGGATGAAATTAGTTTAAAGATTACTTTAAATAATGAAACCTTATCTGTCACTGTAAATGGTACAACCGTAAATAGCACAAATCAGAAATTGAAAGAATATGCAGCAGCAATTTCCAATTCACAGGAAAATCTTGGAAAATTCGGTGTAATGACCAAAGGTGCAACCACTATCAGCTTTACAGACTTTATGTACAATGATGCAGACTGTATGGCAGATAAATGGGTATTCAATGCAGAACGTGACGGACAGATCGTAAGAGAAGAAAAAGTTGCGATGATGCCTGTCAGCGGTAAGATTACAGCAAAAGACGGCAAAGGAATCGCAGATGCAACAGTTCGTGTAGGATTAAATGCTACGACGACAGATGCAGAAGGTGTATTCAGCTTTGATGCAGTACAGATTGGTGAATATGCCTTTGCGGTAACAAAACCTGGCTATCAGGCATATGAAGGAATCGTAACTGTTGCAGAAGGCGAAGACAATGTATTCAATGCACAGTTGGAAGAAAAAGCAGCACTGGATCTTAGCAAATATGATACGATCGCATCGGATGATATGACCGTTTATGTTGGAAAAGATTTTCCGGTAGTTGCAAGATATGTCATGAATGAAAGCGGCGCAATCTTCCGTGCAAATGAAACAGCATTGGATAAAGTTGTGATCAACGGCGTGGCAATTACTCCGAGCGAAACGGAAGCAAAAGATCCTGTACAGGAAGTATTTAAGGATGTCGTAGCCGGTGAATGGTATGTAGATGCTGTTCAGTATGTATATGATAACGGATTAATGTCAGGTTATGAGGATGAATTTACACCACAGGGAACCATGACAAGAGCAATGATCGTTACCACACTTTACAGAATGGAAGATTCTCCAAAGGTAACAGATACCACAGCTTATGATAAATTCGTTGATATGAAAGCCGGCGACTGGTACAAAGATGCAGTTGCATGGGCACTGAACGAAGGAATTGCAACAGGTGACCCTGTAAATATGAAATTCAATCCAAACGCAGGTGTAACCAGACAGGAACTTGCAGCATTCCTTTACAGATATACACAGTACCAGGGCGGAACTGTTACAGAAACCAGCGATCTTGCAGGATTAAAGAATGCAGATAAAGTAGACAGCTGGGCATTAACTGAAGTAAAATGGGCAGTTGGCAAAGGCTTGATCAGCGGACTTGCTGAAGTGAAAGATAATCAGATCGTAGGCTATGACCTTGCACCAAAGAGCGGTGCAACAAGAGCACAGATGGCTACGATCTTAAAGAGATATTGTACTGCTCAGACACAGACAATGGCAGCAGATGCAGACAATGCTGTAGATGCAGAAGCAACTTCTAAAACTTATGTATTAGGTCTTGTAAACGAGAAAAATAACATTGACCTTACAATGACTGTAAAGGTAAGTGTTGAAGGAACCAATTTAACATGGGAAGTTACAGATCTTGTGAAAAACGAAGGTTGTGCAAAGATCGCAACCATCGATATTCCAAAACTGAACTTATTAACGGTTGATTCCGTTGAAACAGAAGCAGAATTTGCAGGTGCACAGGTATCTACAACCACTACTTCAAAAGCAGATACTTATATTACTTTTAAAGAAGACGGCGGTTTCGTACCTTCAGATGAAGATGGATATTTATATGCATTCTTAAGCAATGGCACTTTAAGTGCAGGTCTTACCAGCAACTCTGAGGCAGAAGGCGATAAACGTGTGGAACGTATCAACGGTGCGGACACTATGAGCCTGACAAGTGCTGTATGGTATTATGAAAGCGGAGATAAAAATGGTCAGGGAAATGCATCTGTTTATGATTATCAGACAAGTGAACTTCCTTATGCAAAAGTTGCAATCGCAAACGGTGACTTAAATAAGGATGGAGATATTGACTGGAACGACGGTGCAATTGCATTCCGTGAGGTCATGCATGTAGCACAGGGAGCTGAAGCGATCAAAGATCTTGTAAACTACCGTATCGTTATGAACTTTGAAAGTGCAGCTCCAAACCCATTCCTGGTAACTGCAGACAATGTGAAGAAGGTTTATCTTGCAACAGATGGTCTTCCACAGGCACTTCTGTTAAAAGGTTACGGAAATGAAGGTCATGACTCTGCAAACTCTGAATATGCAGATATTGCAGAACGTGAAGGTGGCTTAGAAGATTTCCAGAAACTGCTTGAAATCGCACATGAATACAATACAGAAGTTGGTATTCATGTAAATGCACAGGAAGCATATCCGGAATCAAAATCCTTTAATGAAACCATGATCAGCAATGGAAACGGACAGATTATCGGTAACGGCTGGGGTTGGTTAGATCAGTCGTCTGTGATCAACAAGCTGTGGGATTTATCTTCTGATGCACGTTTAAAACGTTTCACACAGTTGTATGACCGTATCAATGGAACAGATTTCTACTCAGGAGACTGGGAAAAAGGTGAATATGTCAAAGATTCTCAGGGAATCCTTACAAATGGTGATGGAACAACAGAAGTTTCCCGTGAAGAACTTCTTGCACTTGTAAAAGAAGATGCAGCAAACAGAAAAGATAATATGGACTTTATCTATCTTGATGTTTGGTATCAGGATGCATGGGAAACCAGAAGAATTGCAGAAGAGATCAACTCTCTCGGATGGAGATTCTCCACAGAGTTCAGTGCAGAAGGTGAATATGATTCTACATGGCAGCACTGGTCTACAGATACCGTGTACGGCGGAGCTGGTGCCAAAGGTTACAACAGTGATATTATCCGTTTCTTAAGAAACGACCAGAGAGATTCTCAGGTTCTGAACTGGCCGAAAGAATACAATACAAATGGTTTTGGCGGTACAGCGGACAACCCATTACTTGGCGGTTTCAGATTATACGGCTTTGAAGGCTGGGGCGGACAGCAGAATTTCACATCCTACATTAAAGGAACCTTTAATGAAAACTTACCGGTAAGATTCTTACAGCACTATGAAGTAATCGATTGGGTGAACTATGGAGATGATGGTTCAGATGAAAAATCTCCTGTAGAAAACACAGAAAAACAGATCACTTTAGCAAATGCTGAAGGCGATGTTGTCGTAGTTACACGTAACGAAGAACAGAGAAAAGATATCGAAATCGAACGTACCATTACATTAAATGGTAAAGTTGTATTAAACACAGATGTTAACGAATCTACTTATCTCCTGCCATGGACAGATAACCAGAATGGTGAAGAAAAACTTTACCATTGGAACTTAGATGGCGGCACAAAAACATGGGAACTCCAGGATGGCTGGGCAAACCTTGCAAATGTAGTTGTTTATGAATTGTCTGATCAGGGACGTATCAATGGAACAACCGTAGATGTTGTAGATGGAACAGTAACCTTAACAGCGAAAAAAGCAACAGCTTATGTAGTTGTAAAAGGCGAAGCATTAAAAACACTGAAGAGTGACTTTGGTGAAGGCGATTATGTGGTAGACCCAGGCTTTAACGGATACGCAGATGGTGCGCAACTTGATGCAGCAGACTGGTCTGGTGATATTACAGCAGATGGTGTAGCAGTGAAAGTATCTTCGAATGGAGATCAGAGACTTGAAATGGCAAATACAGCAGCAGATGTTGCCGTATCCACGACAATCTCAGGTTTAACAGCAGGAGAAGATTATGTTGCGGAAGTTTATGTTGCAAATGAAAGCAATGCAAAAGCAGCAATCACTGTAAATACTGGAAGCAAAACAGTATCTAATTACACAATGCGTTCAATCGCAGGAAACTATATAGCTTGCGATAGTGAACATGGCAGCAATATGCAGCGTATTCAGATCTCCTTCGTGGCAGAGGGTGAAACTGCAACTTTAACACTTTCTAGAGAAGCTGGAGATGGTTATGCACATTGGGATGATATCCGTATCGTAAACCAGAAAGTAGACAACTTCAAAGCAGATGGAAGCTTTGTACAGGATTTCGAATCCGTTGTTCAGGGTCTCTATCCATTTGTTCTTGCAAGCTACACAGGCGGAGATTCTCGTACACACTTAGCACAGAAAAATGCTCCTTATACGCAGAAAGGCTGGAATGAAAAAGCTGTAGATGATGTTATCGATGGCGAATGGTCACTGAAACACCACGAAAATGTAACATCATTGGTATACCGCACCATTCCTCAGAACTTCCGTTTTGAAGCAGGCAAGGTATATAATGTAGAATTTGATTATCAGACAGCTTCTGGAGGTTATCAGATGGTGATCGGTGATGGAACAAGCTATCAGATTGGTGCTAGCTACCTCCCGGCATCTACGACAACTGCACATGCAACGATGCAGGTATTGGGAAGCGGAACAGGTCAGACCTGGATTGGCCTCTATATGAACGGGGCACTTTGCTATAATGAAACTTCTAAAGGCTATTCCGACTTTATCCTGGATAATCTTGTAATCAAAGAAGATCCGGATGCAGTAGCGGTGACTGTAGGAGCTTCAGAACTCTACTTAGGTGAAACAACTTCAATTTTAGGTTCTGCACTGGAAAAGATCAACTGGACTACAAGCGCAGACGGTGTTGTTGAAGTTGATAAAGAAAATAATGTGATCAAAGCAATCGGTGCTGGTACCGTAACACTTACAGCATCCTGGGGTGAAGACGGAAGTGCAACATTTGATTTGGTTGTAACAGACACAACTGTAAAAACCATCGCAAGATCCGAATATCCACAGATTAGTGCAACTGCAAATACAGAAGAATTGACCGGTGAAGGTGCTATCAATGGTCGTGCATCTACGATCGTAGACGGTGACAGTGATACATTCTGGCATACACAGTGGATGGATACGACATTCGTGGTAAGTGAATCAAATCCTGCAATCCTTACCATTGACCTTGGAAAGACAATGACGATCGGTGGTTTCAGATTCCAGCAGAGAAATCAGGCGAACCGTGTAATCACACAGTATGGCTATGATATCAAAGCAGAAGATGGAACAATACTTGCGACCAAGAGAGGTATTGCAGTACCGGCAGGCCAGCAGGCAGTCAAAGCATGGGTAAATGCAGTTTTAGCAGAGAATGTTGAAGCACGTACAATTGTTGTTTATGTAGAAGAAGGTATCCAGGGTGGAAACGGCTGTATGGCTGAATTAGAGCCAATCTTCGTAGAAAAAGTTGCGAAGAAAGCAACCGTAGCGGATGCATCTGTAGCTGTAGAAAGTACCGTAGAATTGAAAGCAGTGCCGGTAGAAGGTACTGTTCTCAAAGGTCTTGTATGGACATCTTCTGATGCTTCAGTAGCAACTGTTGATGCAAATGGTGTTGTAACCGGTGTAAAAGCAGGAACAGCAACCATTACCTTAAGCAATGCACTTGGAACACTTGCGACCTGTACCGTAACCGTTACAGCGGAGTAATCCAAAGACATTAAAAATGACGATAAAATAGAAATCCCTCCGGGATGCCAAATGCATCCCGGAGGGATTTTTTGATTCTGATAGATCAGAATAGTTCACACTTATTTATATAGAAGAAATACGTTCCTGTTCTTCCGGCAGATTTCTCCGGTATTCATTCGGACTCATTCCGGTTTGCTTTTTAAAGGTCTGAGAAAAATAGCTCGGAGAAGAAAATCCAAGAATGTGGCTGATATGCGCCAGTGCATAGTCACCGTTTCTTAAAAGATGTTTTGCTTCTTCGATCCTCCGGGAAATCATATAATTGATGGGAGAAATACCATATTCCTGGGTAAAGGCATGAACCATATAATATTTGCTGACATGGGTTTGTTCAGCCAAAATATCAAGGGTAATATTTTCTTTAAAATGTTCGTCAATATATCTGCGCACGTTGGTACAAAGCCGTGGAGAATGTTTGTGGCTTGGTGTCATAACGGCAGAATAATCCGTCTGGCGCATCAGCAAGATGGCCAAAATTTCCATCAGATCCTGGCAGATCATTTCATAACCGGGCGTTTTTTCTTCGATCTCCCGTAGCATGGATTTTAGGTAAAAAAGGATATTGTCTTTCAGATCCCGGAAATTAACGATGCAAAACTGCTTCTCTTGTTTGTTTGTAATGGAAAGCTCCAGCCCCTCCACTCCCAAAACAATATATTCCAGTGGATTGGCGTTGAAACTGATCTCTGTGTGTTCCACATTTGGATTGACAATGATCAGATCGTTTGCAGATACAGGGTATACGGAATCGTTGATGAAAAACTGTCCGACACCACCGATCACGTAAAATAATTCTGAGAAATTGTGGGTGTGCGGCGTACTGTTCCAGTCACCGCCGTATTTGGCGGAACTGACATAAAGCAGTCTTGCAGCGTTCCGGAAATCTTTGTTTTCATGGATCGTAAAATCATATCTTTGTGTACTCATAAATCTCTCCCTGATTTAGATTTCTTGTCTGATAAAAAGACTTTAGCAAGATATTTATATTATAACAGAAAAATGAAAAGACAATATACACAAAAAGTATGAAAAGTGGGAAATGAAAAAGATAAAATCCACAAAAACAATTGGTAAAAATCCACAAAAACAAAAAGTTGAAATTATGAAAACTCGCTAAAAATCGAAAAAATAGCAATATTTATAAAAAAAATCGCAATAAAAAGCTTGAATATAATATTCAAAAAGATATACTAAGATATACAAGACAAGGCATCTTAATGCCAAAAATTACAAGGGGGAAACCGAAATGAAAAAGAAACTTTTAAGCTCACTTTTATGTGTAGCTATGGTTGCTTCTCTCGTAGTTGGATGTGGCGGAAAAGACACACCAGCAACAGATGACGTAGCAACAGACACACCAGTAGCAGACGATGTAGCTGATGCAGCAGACGATACAGCTGATTTAGCTGGAACAACAATCAAAGTTGCAGCAATCGAAACAGCTTATGGTGCTGACATGTGGAAAGAAGTAGCAGATGCTTTCACAGCTGAAACAGGCATCAACGTTGAATTAACAACAGACAAAAACCTTGAAGATGTTATCGGACCATCTATGCAGGCTGGAGATTACCCAGACGTTGTTCACTTAGCAACAGGTCGTGAAGCTGGTCTTACAGAACAGTTCATCAAAGGTAACATGA